>JAFLCB010000014.1 GCA_017302795.1 Deltaproteobacteria bacterium
ATTTTCAGCTGCCGGATTTCATCTATCAAGGTCGCTGCGCGGTCGATCATCGAAGGCCCCTCTGTTGAGCGAGCAATCTTAGATTTGATCGGTTTTTATTTTTAGGCGCGAATTAGGCAGGGGTTACCTTCGAATTTCCCTGTTTTCGTCTTTTTGACGAGCTTGTCGAGCGCATAAAGAATCCGCTTTCTTTTTTCGGGAGAAAATTCCTTCAAACGGGTATTGATATAGATCTGATAGGCCGTTTGCATTTTTTCGCGAGCAGATAAGGTTGACTCGAAAACCAATCTAATTTTTTTAATTTCAGCATCGCCAAGATAAGTTTTCTTGAAAATCGACGGAACCGTCGGCGACCAAAGTTTTTTTATGGCGAGCACTCCAAACTGAGATGAGCACGACTCGTTCGATTGCTCCAACGCGAGAGATGACTCCGGCATCATTCCGAGAATGATCAGACAAGTTATCAAAACGGCAACGAAGACTCTCGTGCACATGCCGTTCTATCGGTCTGATCCTAGGCAGCCTGAAGTTTCCAGGCTTAAGACTGGCATCGGTATGAATAAGAGCGTTCAATATGTCTAGAACCAAATGGATTTAACCAATTAAAGCGTTGAACAATAGAAATCTCAATTAAAGCTCTCCTGTTATTATATTAAACGGAATTCCACTAAAATTTGCGAATGAAACTGATCCCAATTGATTGTGTGTTCGAATGAATTTCTGGAAAGTTTTGTGGGCGCCACATGCCATTCGAGGAAGCTCTCGTGCGGCCGGAAGCCGATGCGACGCCTACGGATGCCCGCCTTCCGAGACGGCATGGGGTGACCGCAGAACTACTACTAGAAAATAGCAAAGCCGCACAATCAAATGCGGCAATTTCCAAGTCCTTCAAGACTAGTTTTCAAATTCGATTTCGATATGGAACTTTCCAAGCCCAGTTTCGAACGGCATGATCACTGCCGGCTTGGAACCTGATTGGCGAATACTAATTTTTTCTCCGCGCAAGACCGTCGGAAACGCCTTGGGAAAGGTGTAACCTCTCGCATTGAGGTCAACCTTTGCGAGACCATAGATGATATTTACGATCTCAGAGGCAGCGTCTTCAATTTCTGGGGTGATCTTGTCAAAGGTCTCGCCCACCATGCTTCCGTATACTTTTAAAAAAACTTCCTCAGAAAAACATAGAACGAAACTTCCAGACATTCCATTTGAAACCAAGGTTATTACACTGGCGATATCTACACCGGGCTGGCTTCCCTTTTTCAAAGATGGAGTCAGTGGCTTTATCGAAGTTTGAACTTGAGTTTCAAACGTCTTTTTCGTCGCAAGCAAAAATGGCTGGATGAAATCCATGTTCAAACTTCCTGATTTATTTTCATTAGCGGAGCCTGCTTGCGTTGTGGGCTTAGACTTAGCCGCATTTAAAACTTCATCCATCGTTTTTACCGGATTGAAAGCTGCCTCCATGCCTTCGGCTTTCAGGCGTTTTAAATTGGCTTCGTTTAGACCCAATGTAAAAAGCGTTTTTGATGTCGATTTCAAAGCGGACTTAAGCTGAATCACTGACTTATAAAAGTTTTTGTCGATATTCAAAACTCTCGTGCAATCCAAAACGAGATGAGTCGTGGCTGATGAAATCCAAGCGGGGAAAGCTTCTGCTAACTCCTTAGACGCACGATCGTCCAAGTTCATTGCGCATTTTACGACAAGAATATTTCCGGTTTGTTCAACAGTGAATACAGCCACGCGATTTACCTCGATTCCTAGATCTTATCGAGATTCTGATACAAAAGTTTGACGACCAGACGACTGATTTCATGTGAAGCTTGTGTTAGTATCTCACCTTGGCTCATCGCGACTATGCGAGCCAAAATATGACTGCGGCAATAATGGTCGGCGGCAGGGCTCCCTTTAAAAGCCCCAGAGGACTTATACCAGTTTCCCCGAAGGATCCATTCAGGATCCCGAAACCAGCCGGGTTCGGAGCATTAGCAATGACTGTAAGCCCTCCTCCCGTCACTGCACCTGCAACGAGAGCATACTTTGATTCATCACTAAGGTCCGGCACTAGACTACCGAGATAAGTAAGGGCCGCGTTGTCAGTGACCGCCGTCAGTGCGGCAGAACCAAGAAACAACGGCAGGCTTTCTAATCTTGCGAGAAGTGGCTGCAGCCACCAACCTTGGGGACCGCCAAGTACGACGAGTCCCGCCAAGAAAAAGCCAACTAATAAACTTTCTTTCAGCTTCAACGGCTCCTGATACTCTTTCGTCACCGCTGCAACGCCTATAAAAAACAAGAACAGTCCCATGAACATTGAGACGTGGTGAGACGTCAAAACAATCATCGCGACGAACGCGAGGTGGACGAGGTCGATCCCAATCGGCGTTCTTCGCGATTCGTCAACCGCCTTCATAGGCTCCAGGGCGGAAATCGATTTTCGAAATCTCCACGCAACCAGCGCAGTAGAGAGGCAGCACGCGATCACGGCCTTCCAACCAAACTGGGTGAACATAAAGGTAGTGTCCCACTGCCAGGTTTGCGCGACCATCAAAACCGGTGGGGCCGCATAAGAGGTCAGCGTCCCGCCGACCGAAATATTCACGAAGAGTAAGCCAATCATCGCGTATTTGAACTTGAGATCATCGGTCCTGCGGAAAAACTTGTCTAAAAGCATCAGCGCGCAGACTGTCATCGCGGCCGGTTCGGTGATCAGACTACCCAGAAGTGGCCCAACGATAAGAATGACAATAAACTCTGCCAGATCGCGGTTGCCGGGAATGAGCTTTGCGAGCCCACCCATAATTCGACCGGCAATATCTAGAATCGGCTTAGTTGCGCAGACTGTCATTATCACAAATACGAAGATCGGTTCAGTGAAGTTCCTCGTGTCAACATATTGAATGGCAACGTCCGGAGAAATCAGCAGCGCAACGAAGACAACCAAAATAGCGGCCCAGAATCCAAAAACGACTTCGATTTCACTCAGGAGGTGAAAGAAATTTTCGCCGACCGAGCCTTCCGGATAGCGATGCGCAATCGCAGCAAACTTTTTCACTAAAAATGTATGTAAAATGGCAATGGCAAAAAGACCGGTCGCGACGTATTGTACCACTTCAGGAAGCTCGACATTTACCGCAGGACTTGTTCCCATTCAGTCTCCCCCAAAAAACCGCAAAAAAATCGCAACAATCTTACGACTTTTTAGAAAGCCCAACAAAAAAGATTTCTTTACTCATTGTCCTTGTTGATTCAGGTTTTACAATTTCTACTTTTTTAAAAGTAGCCTGCAATAGCTTCCGCAATTCACCAAAGTCACTTGAATGAAAAAATTTGCAGACAAAATGACCACCCGGCTTCAAAAACTTCTTTGAAACGTCAACCGCTAGCTCACACAATTCAAAACTGCGCGCTTGGTCAGTATTTTTAATTCCCGTTGTCTTGGGCGCCATGTCCGAAATGACGACCTCAAAGGGAGGCTGAAACCCATAGGTCTCAAAAACTTCACTCAACGCTAGATCACGAAGATCTGCTTCAATAAAAACCGCATTGTCGAGCTTTACCGTAACAGGCTGCAAGTCAACGCCTAGGACCCGACCGTTGATACCAACTTTTTGACTAGCATACTGCGACCAGCTTCCGGGCGAACACCCAAGATCGAGCACGGTGTCGCCTTTCGCCAGAACCTTGAAACGCTGGTCAATTTCCTGCAGCTTATAAACCGAACGAGCGGCGAAGTTTTCCTCTTTCGCTTTTAGGAAAAAGCGATCTCGCGGATTGTAACCCTTTGAACGTGTCATGCAGATCAAAAAACCTTGAATCGTAACAAAATTCAAGAAGAAGCCACGACCTTGACACGAATTCGGCCGGCCTCATCTTCAAGACTGAAGAAAGGTGCGGTCACTTATGTCAAACTCAGAAAATCAGGCAGCAGATTTAGCAAACCGTTTTGCCATCCTTGCACTGAGGAATCTTGTCGTTTACCCGGGCATCAGCGTTCCTATACGCGTTGGCCGACAACAGTCTCTCGAAGCGCTAAAATCTGCTCGGGAACAAGCTTTGCCAGCGGGTAAGCCCGCAAAAGTGATTGCGGTGTTGCAATCCGCCCACGAAATAGACCACACGTCGTCGGTGAAGGAGAGCGATCTCTACCGTGTTGGGACTCTTTGCGAAATTGAACGCATTAAAGGTAGTGAATCTGACGGGGTGCAGCTTCTTATCAAAGGTCTTGAACGCGTAACCCTTGAAGACTTCCAGATGGAAAAGTCCTCTCTTCCTGGGGTGGATTTTATTTCCGCACAAGTAAAACGGGAAACAGACAAAAAATATGATCAAGCCAAAGACCAAGCCGCAATGGCAGAACTAAAAGAGTCCGCAATGCGCCTCGTGCATCTGCTGCCCAGTTCCAGCGGTGCCGAACAGCTTACGAAACTATTGGATGGAATCACCGATCTCGACTTTTTGACTTACATTGCGGCCGCTAATCTTGAAGTTTCAATCGATGAGAAACAAGCTCTCCTCGCAGAACCTGATCGCAATGTGCGGGCCGAAAAAATCACGAGTATCATGAATCGTGTCCATTCTGAATTGCAGGTAAAAGGTGAAATTCGAGAAAAGCTCAATACCAAGCTAGGAAAAACTCAGCGCGATGCAATTTTACGTGAGCAAATGAAAGCTATTCGAGAGGAACTGGGCGACGAGGCTTCCGATTCGGAACGAGCAGAAGACTATCGTCTGAAAATTGAAAACTCACGAATGCCTGATGAAGTCAGAAAAGTTGCGATTGATGAACTTAAGCGACTGGAAGGACTTTCCAATCAGTCACCAGAAACCCACATCATTAGAAATTACCTCGATCTGTTGATCGCACTCCCGTGGGAAGCGGAAGCCACTGATGTCATTGATCTTAAAAAAGCGCGCGCATCTTTGGAGGCCGACCACGAGGGTCTAGAAAAAGTTAAAAAAAGAATCATCGAACATTTGGCGACGATGAAGCTTCGCGGAGGCGAACGCGGAATGATACTACTTTTGGTGGGACCGCCAGGCGTAGGTAAAACCTCGCTCGGTGCTTCGATCGCCAAAGCCATCGGCCGAAAGTTTGTTCGTGCAGCCCTGGGCGGTGTGCGAGATGACGCTGAAATCCGCGGGCATCGGCGAACTTATGTCGGCGCTATGCCTGGTCGCGTGATTCAAGGAATTAAGCGGGCGGGCGCTATGAATCCAGTCTTTGTATTAGATGAAATTGATAAGCTTGCTCGCGGTTACAGTGGCGACCCCGCCGCAGCACTACTTGAAGTGCTCGACCCGGAACAAAATAGCAAATTTCACGATCATTATCTCGATGTCCCTTACGATCTTTCGAAAGTTTTGTTCATTGCGACAGCGAACTCGCTCGATGGCATCCCGGGACCTCTTCTTGATCGAATGGAAGTGCTGGATTTAAGCGGCTACACGTCACAGGAAAAGATGGGCATTGCCAGAAAACATCTTTTACCCAAGCAGCTTGCTGAACACGGATTGACAGAAGAACAAGTTGCGATCGAGGACGAAGTCTTGAAAGCGATCATCAACGGTTACACGCGGGAAGCGGGAGTAAGAACGCTTCAGCGTCAGATCGCATCGTTGCTGCGCTCGTTGGCTACCTCGGTCGTAGATGCGACTGAGGCAGAGGCAGAAAAGCTTCCGATTAAACCAGCGGTCACCGATCTCGACGAATTGATTGGTCCGAAAAGGTTCGACCACGAGGAAACACTCCAGATGGCCCCAGCGGGCGTCGTTACTGGGCTTGCGTGGACACCGGTGGGGGGCGAAATTCTGTTCGTTGAAGCGAGCTCAATGCCAGGCAGTGGACGCCTCACCTTAACAGGGCAACTCGGCGACGTAATGAAGGAATCGGCTCAGATTGCACTGACATTGATTCGGAGCAGGCTTCCGGAAGTGGCAGAACGAATAGATTTTGAAAAACGCGATTTTCACGTTCACGTACCCGCTGGGGCAATACCAAAGGACGGCCCCTCCGCGGGTGTCGCGATGGTCACGGCCCTCACCTCATTAATGACCGGTAAGTCGGTAAACCCACAGATCGCAATGACCGGAGAAATAACTTTGCGAGGCCAAGTGACTCCGGTTGGGGGAGTGAAGGAAAAAATTATCGGGGCACATCGCGCGGGAATCAAAACGGTCATCTTGCCGCGGAAAAACGAAAAGGATCTTCGGGACGTGCCAGACGAAATCAAAAAGTCGATGCAGATCGAATTTGCAGACGATCTGGCTGATGTTTTGCGCATCAGCCTTGGTTTAAAACTTCCGCCGCTCGATCAGGTCACTGGTCTCTGGGGTACTTTCTCGGCTAGTTCAAATCGTTCCTCTACAACGCCGTATTTGGGATGACGGATTGGGTTCGAGATTCCTTGACCAAACTGCCGCTTCCAACTGAGAACAAGGTATTATGTCTCGTTGGATGAGCGGCGGTTCAGATCAGTCGAATCGCAAAAGACCTGTTGGCCTGCTTCGCGGCGTGCTCGATTTCGAGCTCGATATCGGTGTTGTCGGAGATGTCGATCTAGATCCGCTGTCACCCAACCTTGGCAACTCTCGGCCGGCGAACCCTGAATTTGAACCTTCGGCTTTTTCGCTCGATACGAATTCATGGCTGTCGATCCAAGGAAATGAGTTCGGACAGAGCCTCTTTATCGGTGCTCGCAGGGTCAGCTTGCCTTCGGATTGGAAAAATCCAGACTTCCCCTTCGTGCGTGGACTTCCAGATGGCAACATCCTCGTAAGTGACACGACTTTTGATTCTTCCCACAAGGAGAACACCTGGATCCTTTCACGAAAAGGCGACGTGCTTGCCCGTTTTGGGATCGGCAGCGCGGCCGTTGAAATTAGTCCGCTGGAAGGCGGGATGATCGCTGTCGCCTATCACCCACTGTCGGCCAAAAAATTTGGCCACCGGGTCGAGCCTCAGCAACGAACGGCGATAGCCTTTTTCGATACCCGAGGAAAACTTTTGACCACTTTCAATCATGAGGCTGGTCGAACCGAGACCTCAGCGGAAAATGTGCGCTGCATGACGCGGATTTCTCCAGTCGAGCTGATCTTCATCCCAGAGACGTTGGTTTCTAGAGGTCAACTTATTGAAAACCCTGTTGTTTTCTACAATTGCGCGACCGGTCGCACGATGGCTTTCTCGGCACCATTTGGGCTTTCGGAGGCCGTATCTTTGACTCACAATCTCGATGGCGATCCGTATGTTTTGCTGGCCAGCCCGGAAGGTTTTGAAGATCAAGTTATCGGGTTTGACCCGGCACGAAAAATAAGTCAGTATCTCGGGTCTTTCGTTGGGATATTCCGGGGCTTAGCAGAGTCGCGGGGTGTATTCTCGAAAGAAGCGGTTAAACACGCTGACGCTCGGGCAAAAGCGGCTTCGTTTAATCCAGGCGGTTTTCTGGCGCAGGAAATTGTGGCTGAGTACCAATGGGTCGTTGCGGATCCAGCGGCGTTACCACAACCTTCGGCCTCAGACGACGCAGACTCGAGCGACAGGTCGGAGGACGGCCCGGGTGTTAATTTAGTAGATTTAGATTAGTTTTAATTTTAATTGGTTCATATTCAGGGAGATCAGCGAAGATGGCTCGTTTGGCGATGAGAGTAAAAGAGATTAAGCGTAAGAAAATGGCTGCGAAACACGCGGTGAAACGTGCCGAGCTTCGCAAGAAGTGCATCGACACCAAGATCTCTGACGAGGAGCGCGAGCAAGCTCGGATCGCGATCCAAAAGCTCCCAAAGAATTCAGCGAAAGAACGTCAACGCAATCGCTGCGCACTGACGGGCCGCGCGCGTGGTTTCATTGGTGACTTCGGTCTGTGCCGTAACGAGTTCCGTCGTCTCGCGAGCTACGGCCAGATTCCTGGCGTTACCAAAGCAAGCTGGTAGTCTTTCTTTAAGATTCTAGATCTGTGTTTTTTTTAGAAACCACCTGTCGCAACTGGCGCCCGGTGGTTTTTTTTTGAATTGAAATGGCTTAGCTGGGCAAAGTTGTTCTACGGCGGAAGACCAGGTCGACTGGAAAATATTTAGAATTCTGTTTCAATCCAGACGTTTTGCCCTTCATAAAACAGGCCAAGAGTCCGGAAGTGGTCCGGCTGGACGCCGCTCTGCAAGCCATTTTCCGGGTTTTCTTTGAATCTAGATGGATGCAAAAAACATCAGATAAAAAGCGACAAAAAACACAGCCAAAGAAAAAACTATCGCAGGCGATAAACACGGCGATCACGGCGGTCATAGCTGTTCCGCTTTCTATGGCTGTTATTTCCTGCTCGAACAGTTTTTCCCCCGTCGCGAGCTCGATTGTCGACAAGGTTGATGAAGAACTTGGATGCAAGAGTTTTGAAGATGGCCTTTGGTCAGCATTTACGGCTCACATAGAACTCACCGGGCATCCGCCGACTGCACCTGATCTTGAAAAATCGATGCGAAAAAAACTTTCCCAATCAAAACGACTTTCGTCGCTTTCTGAAAAAAACCAGAACCAACTTATTGACCTCACAATACGTCTGACGAGTGTTGTCGCCAGACACAACGATTCACTTACATCAAAAAAAACTGCAGCCGAAAACCTCATGCAAAAGTCGACTCTTTCAGGAGCTGACCGAGAACTCTGGTTGGAACGAGTGGCGCAGTTGGAAATTGGTGACCGCACGACCGCAGAAAAATCAACCGACGTTGACGAGGCTAGAAAAGTATTTTCGGAACTAAATGAACTAGCAAAAAACTCTGGAATTATTGATGTTGCCTGCGCAAATCCGCCCGTCGACCCAGTTGCAAACCCTCCAATCGCCGCCAGTGGCCTTTTGGAATTTTGGCGATCTACAAAAAGTGCGCCCGTTTTTGGCGGACTAAAAACTGTCGCCGTCGCCTACCAAAGCTGTGAAGCAGGCGATCACGCTCCGCTCGGTTCTGAAACGGAGGACATCGACGGAATTGAAATCGTTGGCCAACACTCAAGCGGCACTGGTTTCAAACGGGAAATCAAAGACTTGAAACGCATGATTGCGAGTCACCCGTACCTTCGAAGCTACAAACGCCCCCTACCCTCGTGCCATGACGTCTTGAAGGCACCTCCCATTTATGACTACGGGGGAAAACCCTTTACGTCGTCCGCGAACGAAAAGCTGATTGACCTGTTTAAAAGTGCTGGCTCTGGTTCCAAAGAACTGGGTATCGACTGTTCGGCGTTTGTGTACACAGCTTATGCGGTCAGCGGGTTGAAACTAAAGAAAGAGTCCAGCCTGAAGGCTTCACTGGTAAAGGGCGTTTCGTCGTCGATGATGGCTGACCCACAAAAAAATGGCCTCACGTGCTTGGACCACGTTCGATTCAACAAAGACACACAGTTGTTGGCCGGCGACATCATCGCAATCAAAGGTCATGTGATCATGGTTGAAGATGTCGAAAAGGACCCATTTGGAATTGGAAGTATCGACAGCGCTAACGATTGCACCCTTAAAAACATGGACGTGAACGATTTTCGCTTTACGCTTCTTCAGTCGTCACCAAGCAAGGGTGGTATTGGGATTAATCGAATGCGAGCCAGGGACTATTTGACTAATTCAAGCACAATGGGGGCAGGACTTCGTGAGCACGCCGTGAATGCCTGCAAAGCACGCTTTAGCTCGAGCTCTGTCAGCAGCAAGTCTTCGAAGGCGAGCATTGTTCGCCATGGCGGCTTGGCTCAATGCCGCGAAACAGCACTCACTTTGGCAAAAGAAGAGTGTCTCAGTTCTTGCTCCGCACGACTTATCGAATAACTATGTAGGTGCATGAAGGGTTATTCGAAAGACTTATTCACCGCTAAGGAAAGTGCGACCGCTAGCGCGTTGGACTTTGCAATCAAAGCCGCCGACTGGGTCGTAGGCAAACTTCCAGAATACAAAGCACAGCGTCCCCCCACTTTGCCGGATCTTAAACTGATTGCTCATCGCGGAGCATGGAAAGATCGAGGCTGCCTCGAGAACACTTTCAAGGCGTTTGATCGGGCGCGAGAAGTGGGTGTCTGGGGCCTAGAGTTTGACGTTCGTTTTACAAAAGATGACGTCCCCGTCATCCATCATGACGAGACATTGCTTCGCACATTTGGGCGCCCGCTTTTGATAGAGAATTTAACCTTGAGCACGCTTCGCCACGAAGCTCCCGACATTCCCACTCTAGCAGAAACCGTCGCTGAATACGGAAAGTCGATGCATTTGTTTATCGAGATAAAAGATTCAAGAGATCGCCTCACAGACTTAAGGTTAAAACGAATATTTGATCCGTGTGAAAACACTGGATTACGGCCTGAGGAAAATTATCACTTGATGTCGTTTGACACCGAGACGCTTGAAGCACTGAACAAGCGCCTTGGTTTGTCGCGCAGGGCTCTTGTGTCAATTGCGACTACAAACCCGACAGAAATTTCTGACTACACTTTGAATCACGATCTTAAAGGGTTTACCTGCCACTGGCTTATGATGAGTCAGGCAATTCTTCACCGGCACCATTCCATAAATCAACTTTGCGGAGTTGGTTTCGCAAATTCGAAAAAGTCTTTGCACCGCGAATGGGCGCGAGGCGTTGATTGGGTATTCACCAATCAAGCCCCCGCCGCAGTCGAGTGGCTGGATGAGCTCACAAAATGAGGGCTTCCGGTTTAGTGCCCCTGTCCTCTGGCGAAAAGTTCTCGCTATTTGCGTGTCTCTACTTTGCACAAGGCCTACCGTATGGTTTTTTTACGCAAGCCCTTCCCGTTTATCTTCGCGAAGCAAATGCGAGCCTCGCAGCGATCGGCGGCTCAGCACTTTTAACTTGGCCTTGGGCGCTGAAGTTTCTTTGGGCGCCGTTGGCAGATCGCTATGGATGGCCGAGGCTAGGCCTTCGGCGAAGCTGGATCCTTCCTTTGCAAACGATTTCAATAATGGCTCTTATCGCAGTTTCTTTTTTGGATCCAAAAGACTCGTTGTTTGTGGTACTGGCGGCGTTTCTTATCTGCAACCTAGTCGCAGCCACTCAAGATGCCGCAACAGATGGACTTGCGGTCGACCTTCTAGAAAAAAATGAACGCGGATGGGCCAACGGCATTCAAGTAGGCGGCTACCGAGTCGGTATGATCGTCGGCGGGGCAGTGATGCTCAACCTATTGTCGATGTGGGGTTGGCAAGCGGCAATGCTAACGATGGCTTTGACTTTGGCTATTGTCACATTGCCGGCGTTCACTTTCAACGAAACTGCTTCCCTTGGCCCATTTCAAGAACGAGTCGACAAGCGACTTGAACGACATCCCTTCAAGGACCTGAAGGAATTTATTTTCCAAAAGAATATCGCTTCGTGGCTGGCTGTGCTTTTGATCTACAAGTTCAGTCATCAAGCGGCGTCGGCGATGATGAAGCCCTGGCTAGTCGACAATGGCTACCGCCTCGAGGAAATCGGGGCGCTGATTGGACTGTTCGGCTCGGGCGCAGGTCTTGTCGGAGCACTTGTAGGAGGCTGGGTAGCAAGTCGATTTTCTCGGCTAAAAAGCCTCATATACCTAGCACTTGCGCAAGCGTTAGCTACATCGACTTACCTTCTCCCGATCTTTACAGCGCCGGCAGCATGGAAAGTTGCGCTTTCCACGTCTGTCGACAATGGAATTAGTGGAATGGCAACTGTTACGCTATTCGCGGCAATGATGGACCGCTGCCGTAAAGGACATTCTGCAAGTGACTACGCGATCCAAGCATCTTTTGTCGTGATTTCGCAGACGCTGGCTTCATCGCTTTCGGGCGTTTCCGCTGAATACCTAGGATACGGCAAACACTTCGTGGGAATAAGCGTAATTGGTCTGCTCGTCGCTTTCGTCGTTTGGCGATCGTTGCGAAAGGTGATGCCTAAAATGGCTGGCGCCGCAATTATTCTGCTGTCCGTTTTTATTGGCGCCGGGATGCCACTCAGTAGTTCACACGCCCAATCAGAAATCGGTATTGGATTCGGCCCGCTGCTTCCCAGCAGAATTCCCAAGGTCCGCGAAATTCAAAACACTTGGGGAGTCCGGCTCGGAACAAAAACCGCTAAAGGTTTTTTCGAACTCGATTGGGTTCACGGAAGAAATGACGGAATAGTTTATAATGCTTTTGGTCTTGATTACCGACTTTCTCTCCATGCTGAGAGCGATGGTGACGGCGGAGCCGATTCTGGCGGCGAGTCGGACCAGATGGAATATCTGCCAGTTCACTTTCTTTTAGGTTTCCACATGGATTACTTCAAAGGACTGGGAGAAGAATCATTTCGTACCAGTGGTGGTTGGCATTACGGTGGAGGGCTGCAATTACCAATTGGTGGACCCAAAAGCCCATTCCTCTTTCGCACCGATTTTCGTCATCGGTTTTCACCCGGAAGCTCTTTGATTGTGCTGGTCGGCTTCAGCTTTTTAACCGGTTCTGGAGCGGATTCCAGCCCTTGATCGACCTAGGTCTTGGAACTTAACTTTTCGTCACACTTTCCCGATAGGTGATGCTGGAGGGACTGGTATGGCCAATCTCCTTTTAGTGGATGACAGCGAAGACGTTCGAAATATGGTGACCGCACTCTTATCAAAAGAGCACCAGGTATTCTGGGCTCCGACTTTGGCAGATGCTCGTCGCGCGTTGAACGAAAAAAAACGATTCGATCTCGTGTTGCTGGATGTTGATCTTCCGGATGGTAACGGCGTCGATTTCCTCGGTAGCGGTTTACAAGAGGGAACTGCTGTGATCCTTCTAACCGCCTACGATTCTGTAAACACCCGAGTTCGTGGATTCACGTTCGGCGCGGAAGATTTTATTGCAAAACCGTTCGATCCAGTTGAATTCCAGGTTCGTGTCTCGACTCGCTTGAAACATCTTGCGCGGCGAGAAACGAAGACTGTAACCGCCTCGCACATTCGTGCAGGACTTCTTGAACTCGATCTCGAAAAACAACGAGCCTTTGACCTCCGACCAGGCGCCGCAGGTGGCCAGAAGAAGGAATTGGATTTAACACCCGTCGAATTCCGCCTATTGCTTTTGTTTTTGCGCGAAAATGGAGCGATTGTTCCAAGGGAAACGATACTCACCCAAGTTTGGGGCGATCAAATTCATGTGTCTCCAAGAGTGGTCGATCACCATGTTTGTGCTGTTCGTCGGAAAATCGCGGACACCGGCACGAAAATCGAATCCATCTACGGAGTTGGTTACAAGCTCGAGGCAGCCTAAGAACTGGGCCTAACGGCCCACACTATTTGACAGTTCCCAGCGATCAAGCAGACACTTTCGTCCATGAGCCCTAAAGATCACCAATCCCCAGATCAGACCACCACTCACGGGGTTCGCGTTGAAGTCCACACTCAATTCGTTCCAGAACAAAGTGACCCTCCAAAGGGCCGCTATCTTTTTGCCTATAGAATTCGCATCTCAAATACGCGACCCCAAAGTGTTCAGGTGGTCGGTCGGCACTGGATTATAACTGATGGCCGGGGACGTGAAGAAGAGGTCAAGGGCGAGGGGGTCGTCGGCGAGCAGCCCGTTATTGAATCAGGTCAAACTTTTGAGTACCAAAGCTTTTGCCCGCTTCAAACTCCGACGGGTTCAATGCGTGGCTGGTACCAAGTGGTCATCGACTCAAAGACGGTTTCTGTAGAGATTCCGCAATTCTTCCTTGTCGAACCCGGTTCTTTTCATTGATGGTAGGGGCAGTGGCGTAAGTTAGGAGCACGGGCGATGAACGAAATCGAGTCTCAAGAAGTGAGCCTCGTGGCAAGACTCCTAGAGTCCTGGCCACACTTGTCATCCGAAGATCGCCTTCAAACCTTTCGCGGTCTCTCGGCCGATGATTCGGAAGACCTTTTCCTCGCGCTGGATCCAAGAAGCAACGCTGGGCTGTTTATTGATTTTAATCGCGCAGAACGCCGCCTTTGGATTCGTTTTCTAGCACCAGACGATGCCGCCGATCTCATTCAGGAGCTTCCCGAATCTTATCGACCCGACGCCTTGCAATTAATTGACGAAAAAGTTCGTCGTGAAATCATCGCGCTGCTTTCCTACCGAGAAGATGAGGCTGGCGGACTTATGAGTCCCCGCTTCGTGCGCGTGAGACCTGATATGCTTGTCGCGGAAGCGCTTCGCTATGTCCGCCAACAAGCACTTATTGTTGACCCAATTCATTACGTGTACGTTCTAGATTCGAGTCAGCGCCTGATGGGCGTTATGTCACTTCGTCAGCTTTTTGTTTCTGCGGCAGAAAAGAAAATTTCTGATGTCATGCAGGAAAAAGTGGTCACTGTTCCGGACGAGATGGACCAGGAGCACGTCTCTCGAATTTTTCAACAGCAACGTTTCGTTGCCCTACCCGTCATCGACCGCGAAGGACGGATGCAGGGGATCGTGACCGTTGATGACATCCTCGATGTTAGCCAAGAAGAAGCCACCGAGGACATTCATAAAATGGGGGGGCAAGAAGCTCTCGATGCCCCGTACCCCCAAGTTCCTTTGAAAGAAATGGTTAGGAAGCGAGCGGGCTGGCTGATGTTACTTTTCGTCGGCGGTATGTTTACTACGACTGCGATGGAACGCTTCCAGAATGAAATCGAAAAAGCGGTCGTGCTTTCTCTTTTCATCCCGTTGATTATTTCTTCAGGTGGAAATGTCGGATCTCAGGCCACTACGCTGATTATCCGCTCATTGGCACTAGGCGAACTCCGACTGACCGATTGGTCAAAAGTCCTTGTTAAAGAAATCATCACGGGACTTTCACTCGGTGGCATCTTGGCTTGCGTTGGTTTTTTACGGATCGTGCTATGGCCGAATGCCTCTCACCATTACACCGAACACTTTCACCTTGTGGGTATCGCGGTGGCTATCAGTCTCGTTGGCGTCGTGCTCTTCGGTTCAGTCGTTGGCGCGATGCTACCGTTTATTCTCCGTCGGCTTCGCCTAGATCCCGCTAGCGCCTCTGCACCATTTGTAGCAACGCTTGTCGATGTCACGGGGCTTGTAATCTATTTCTCTGTTGCGCGGGTATTGCTTAGGAATGCGTTACTTTAGATAGGAATGCGCTGCTCTAATAACGGGCGGCCCTGCGTCTTGCCTTTGAACAAGAATTGAAATCAAATACCGTTCAAGGACCTATTTTTTGGAGGAAACTCACATGGCATTCGAACTACCCACTCTGCCCTATTCGACCGATGCGCTTATGCCGCACATGTCGCCAGAAACGTTTCAGTATCACTACGGAAAACACCACAAAGCCTACGTCGACAATTTAAATAAACTTGTCCCAGGTACCGAATTCGAAAAAATGAGTTTAGAGGACATCGTTAAAAAGTCCTCGGGACCAATGTTCAACAATGCTGCTCAAATTTGGAATCACAGCTTCTTTTGGAACTGCCTTTCACCAAACGGTGGCGGCGAACCAACTGGCGCTCTCGCCGATGCAATCAAAGCAGACTTCGGCTCGTTCCAAGCCTTCAAAGATAAGTTTACTGAAACTGCAGTGAAAACTTTCGGCTCCGGCTGGGCGTGGCTCGTAAAAAACAAAAACACAGGTAAACTAGAGTGCGTATCAACTTCCAACGCGGGTTGCCCACTGACAGATGGTCACAAGCCGATTTTGACTGTCGATGTTTGGGAGCATGCGTACTATGTGGATTTCCGCAACGATCGAGCAAAGTTTGTAGAAACATACTGGAAACTTGTTAACTGGAAGCACGCGACGAACTGCTTTCAGTCGTAATTTCAAATTCATTCCATACGACGATCAGTCATAAAGTCCGCACTGCCAGGCATTGCGGACTTTTTCGTTCTTAATAAGTCGCGATTTAAAAATGGCGTCGCCCAATTTCAAACTAAGAAAAGTCACGAGGCCGGCTGCGATGGCCGCGCCGCCAAAGTATTCGTAGCCCAATGCTGCCGCGACAAACGGCCGTCTTGCGGTAACTCCCCACACCGTTGAAAACGCAATGACCGCCAAGATCGGCACTGAAACTGTCGCCAGGTAAACGCCGCAAAACGTGCCCACGACCAGCATCGGAGTCACTTCTCCACCCTTGAAACCAAGGCCCGAAAACCCAGCAGTGAATGCCACTTTAAGAATTGCTAACAGCAATAACTGGGGTCCAATTTCCAGCGCAGCGGTTTCACTCCCGTAAAGCGATGGCCACACCTGCGAGCCGAGGCCAGTGAGGCCGGCCATTTCCCCGAAGAAGAAGGCGACAAACGTGAAGAAGCCTAAAAAACCACCTGCTCCAAACAACAGACTGCGATCGGTCGCGATCGAAACCATTGCTGCCGTCCGAGCCAGAATCTGCAAAAAAATCGCGCTAAGAAGCGTCACTAACAAAATGAGTCCAACAACAATAGCCATGCTTTTCGCATCCGCCAATTGACCTAAAGCGGAAACACCAAACCGCGGAAACGAAAAATGTTTGATGCCGATCCCTTTTATCAAAAGGTCTGCGCCCGTAGCCATCACCGGCACGGCAATCACTTCCAGCCAATTGAACTTCTTTTTCTGCATGAGGGCAGATTCAAAAAGAAACGCCGTTGCCGTGATCGGCGCACCAAGGATCACTGTAATTCCAGTTGCGATGCAGCCGGCGCGATACCAGCGTGGTGCATTAGCCCATCGTGCTGACCACGCTCCAAGCTGGATTCCAATTCCCTCCCTACCAACAGAGCCTCCAAAAAAGTGAACGACCAACGACTGGACCATCAAAAATACACCGGCATAAATAGACGCTCGAGGTCGCGATGGCGACATCAGATTTTTCACTTCTTCGCGAGAAGAGAGTCGGAACCTAGAAATCCTTCGTTCAAAAACTAATAATAAAACCAGTAGTGGAACAAAAAATGTCAAATACGTGTGGGACGCGCGAAAGGTCGAAAGGAAATCTAACGATAGGTAAAAGAAAATAGAGGAAAGAAGGACCAAGAAAAAAGCCATGAGAACATATCCCTACCGACGAAAATTAAGAAGCTTCGCCCAAATCGTCAAACAAAGTTCTTAATTTTGGTCGGTTTTGTTTTACGACCTCAGCCGACTTTTCTGAAATCAAGCGATGCCATTTTTTTAACTTTGATTTAATTAATCGGCGTCGAAAGTGAAACCACAGAGGTTTGTCATTGAGTTTGGCAGCATCTTCGGGGCGCTCTCGGTAAACCACCCAGCTTAAGCCGCGGGGAAAATCTAAACCGCGGTCACCCACGAGCGGTGCGACTGAAACTAAACCGTCAATAATCAATGCATCCCACGAACCCCACCGAAGGAGTTCTCGAAAACTTCTTCGAAGTGTCTCGTTGTAAGCGCGAAAAACCAAAAATGGTTTTCCATCTTTTCCGATGCCAGTTTCAGAAGTGTAGGCAAAGCTTTCTCGAACAGTAGGCACGTCAGTCATCTCGAGCTCATAGCCATGCGGATTGAGAATGAACACATCGACGAACGACATGTCGCGAACCCAATCCGGGAATTGTATTTGACCTGCCTCATAAGCGGTCGTGACGTAAAGAACACGAGCCATACGGTCTTTATCGGATTGCCAAGTCCATTACTGAGGTCCAGAATCGACCTTCGTCCTGGCTAGGGAGATCGCATGCGAGTATTAAAAGAGTTTAGATTCGGACCCATGAAATTCTCGATTTTTTCGTTCAACGAAAAATGGATCCTCAAGACAGAAGTCGGCCTCTGCGAGCAGACTTTCAAATTTCCGCACGAGGAATTCGAAATCGAAAATGTCGAAGCGTACTGCCTCGACATGAACTTTCAGAGTCGAATCCACGCACGATTTCAAGACATGCACGCGGATCTCACAACGCTGACCACCGGCGACTGACAGTACTAGCGGTTGATCTGGCCGCGAAATCTAAAAAACTCCCTCTGCCCGGAGCCAAGGCTTGCCAACTCAAAGCTAATTTGCTTTTGCGTATTGGCAACCATTTCGATTGCCAAGAAATTATTCTTCGACGTTGATTCAAGCCTTCGCTCGTTAAAAGACCGGAACTGTTGACCAGGAAACGTCCGGGAATGAAGCGCGCTCGACGTGAACTCATAGCTCTTGTAGCCTAGTATTCCTGCCTCAAGCTCCATAAGTTCCGAGAAATGTACATCGCCTGACATTAGCCCGACTGGAACATCTGCTTTCGCACAAGCAGTCATGATTCTTTGAAGTTGTTGCGCGGACGTGCCTTCCACACTCTCGGCGCCGATCAAATAGCTGCCAAAGAATTGTGTTCCATTGACCAACCAAACCGGGCCTTTGGCATTTTGGACTTGGGCGGCGATCCACGCTTCTTCGGCGATCGAATAAACCTGAGTGGAAGAAAGATTCGAACGGCAATCCAGTAAGAGAAACTTGAGGCCATTTGATTCAAACGAGGCGGCTCGACTTTGAGATTTGACATATCCGTCGACAGGATCGGATCCAAACATCGCATCAAAATATTTTGCAGCGATGCCAAGCCGGGGGTTTGAACTGTTGCCGTCGTTTTCGCCAGTGTCGTGATCGTCCCAAGTTGTCAACACAGGTACCAGTCGATCCCACTTGAAAACATCTAACATAGTCCTGGTCGTCAGGTGCCGGTCCCACATTCCCTCAATTGTGCCATCGGCTCGTTGATCGACATAGCAGCAGTCGCCGTTGAAGATCATCATCTCCGGCTCACTTTCAGCCACTGCTGACCACATCTCCCCTTGCTCTGCTTCGTAACGGTCGTTTTGACACGAAATCAAAGCGACTCGAAGCGCCGCACCAAACTCTGAATTTTTGCTGAGCGTGGAAAACCAACGGCGCTCGGCTCGGGAACCAGTTTCAATCTCCAACTGATAGGACTCACCTGGCGAAAGGGCATCGACATAGACGTGGTCGATTACCATTTGCGAAGTCGGAACGCCAAAACGGGCCCGCGGAGAGAGATCGCGCTTAGTTCCGTCGGAAGAAACAACTCGGTATCGATAGGCACGATTGGCGTCGACAAGAATTCGAAACTGAGTCTGAGTTTGCGAGGTTGCTCCTTGGAGCACAGGATACCAAGCCGTCGGCTGAGACCGCTTGCCCCCTGGCATGCGGGATTTTCTTTCGAAAACTGGTCCTGTGTTGATCTTAGGTTCCGGCTCGATTTGCATCGGCGGATTTGCCAGCGCGTAACGCGATTTAGCCAAATTGGCTACGCTCAACAGTGCAAAACCAAACCCCGAAAACGCCGTGGACTTTAAAAAGCCCCGTCGTGTTGTCCCCTTCATAATTCCCCCGCCCTAAGGGCTCCCAAATAACGCTCCAAACCGCAATCGAAGCCTCTGCCCCCTCAGCTTTCCACAGGCCACCGGAAAAAAATATAGCCTTGCGACGCGCCGAATCCTTCGCTAGGACCTTAATTGGATGGAGGTCCTTTCATGAAAGTTCAATCAGTCACATTGTTCTTGATCGCTTCTCTCAATGGAGCTCTTACACCCGCCATAGCTTCAACCGACCATCCGTGTTCAACATTAGGCCATCGAAATCCTCTGATCCGCGTCTGTGTGATCAATGGCGGCACTTTTGAAACCCATCTGATTGGCACGGACGAAATCGCATTTTGTCGCTGGACCCGCGCCGTGGTTGATTCGCAAACACTACTGTCAAATCTAAACGGCGTTCAAAGTGAAGCTGCTGGACTCATGATGTCGGACACGGTGGCCTCGACGTGCAATGAGGTTGGCGCAGCCTCACTTACTTTAACCGCAACGGTCGATCGCCAAGTGCTCTGTGATTTCAGTGATGGCTCGAAGCTAGCGCTGGAAACGATTCAAGGGGATTCAACAAATGTCGAACGTATGCGCTTGAAGGATGTTCTTTTAGGGCGTTAAGATAAACGTGTGATCACTATAAAGCGAACCATTTGGACAAGCCGTGGATTCTCGGAAGTCGAGTTCATACTGCTTGTTGCCTCGGGGGTTCTTATCGCCGGAATCCTGGCGCAGTTCGTTTTCGATCAAAATCTTCAAGTTGAAAAGCTCAACACGATGGTCGCTAGAGACGCAGTTCGCCTCGCGATGGAATCGCGACTGATCGATGTCGAAGTTCTAACGAAAAGCGCGGCGGCACTTCCTGACGATCAAAACTTTGCAAATCTTCGGGCATGTATTCTCGGAGAAAAAAACTGTACGTCGATAAAGGGTCATTGTTGCCAATCAAGATCTCGAAAGGCGATGCCTATTCTTGATCTCGGCGAAGGCCGCAAAGTAATTGGCGGGACCGCCCAGGAACCGGCTTGCTTGGACGACAAGGGCCAAGCCCTCTCGGCTCCTCCATGCTTTGCGACGTCTCGCGTCGCAATTGACCCGGTTTGTGCAGACGGTAAAGAATCCTGCCAGAGCGCAACCGCGATCATCATTCGATACCAGATCCTTTTCAATTCCCCTTTCATCAAAGACAATCCCGAACTGAGCACGCTTGAGCGTTCGGTTTCTCTCCTGCTAGATACCAAGGGAACGCACTCTGCTCCGTAGGTTTACTTGGCCAAGCCAGTGACTAGCGCTAGACTGATCAGATGGTAGAGCCCGCTGCAGCCAAACCCCGCGATCGTGAATCAACCGAGCGCAGAATTCTTGAAGCTGCTATCGAGAACTTCGCCACGATTGGCTTTGATGCTTCAACAACTCGACAAATTGCGGAAAGTGCATCGGCAAATGAAGCGCTGATTTTTCGCTATTTCGGCGGCAAAGATGGTCTATTGAAAGCCATCATCGATTTGTTCTCCTCGCAAACATCCATGGAGCTCTGCGAGAAAGCTCCTCTCGCGGCAACACGAGCGAGCGAACTTCAGCAATATTTTTCACACATGCGGACGGAATGCCCAATGACTCAGAAAATGATTCGACTCGCAATGGATCGCGCGATGGTCGATCCAAAAGCTGCCGAAGCGCTTCGTGAACGATACATGCTGGCTCAGATTCCAGTTTTAACAAATCGTCTGGCTGGAATTAAGCCAGAAATTCCAATCGAAAGAGCAAAACAAATGGCGCAAACAGCCGCCGCCGTTTCGTTTTCTACTTTGATAATTGGCCGTGTCGTATTGCATCTACCAGATTCTGTGATCGTAGAGACAATAGAAAGCGCGATCAAATCGATCGCGCAAGACGGCAAGGTGAAGAGCTAGGCGGCTTTAGCATCTAACTTTTTCTCGCGGATCGACCACCAAACAGAGGCTCCAATAAACGTTGCACCACAAAGTCCCGTGATGACCTCCGGAATGTGATAAAACACGCCGCCATACATAAGACCAGCAAGACTTAGAATCGCCCAAAATGCACCGTGCTCAAGGTACCGGTATTGACCAAGGGTGCCCCGCTCTACCAGCACGATCGTGATGCTACGGACAAACATCGCGCCGATCCCAAGGCCAATTGCAATCAGAAACAGCGACTGCGTTAAGGCAAATGCTCCGACGACGCCGTCAAAACTAAAAGACGCATCAAGAACTTCCAAGTAAAGAAACATTCCCAAACTTGCACGGTGAGGATCAATTCCTTCACCGTCTGGTGCGATACTCAAGAGAGCACCCAAGGCATCAACCATTAAAAAGGTTATTACTCCCGCAACTCCCGAAATCAAAAATGCCATTTGTTTATCGCCATCGACAAAGAGAGCCATCGATAAGACAACAACAAGAGCAATAATGACTTGAACCGATTTAATTCGCCCGATTTTCGCCAAAGGTCGTTCGATCACCTGCAACCAGTGCTCATCCTTTTCATGATCCAGGAAATATTCGATACCGACCATGAACAAAAAGGTTCCGCCGAAGGCAGCAACCGATTCGTGAATCGAGAGCATCATCTCTGCGTACTCTTTAGGCTTTTGGATCGCCAACATCAACGCGTCGATTGGACCGATTTTCGCCAAAATCGCGACGATCACTAGCGGGAGAACTAAACGCATACCGAAGACGGCTAACAAGATGCCCCAGGTCAGAAAGCGCTTTCGCCAAACTTCCGTCATGTTTCTTAAGACTGAGGCGTTCACGACGGCGTTATCAAACGAAAGGGAAATTTCCAAGACAGATAAGACGGCACATAAAAACATCGTCGAAAAGGCTGCGGTCATACCGCCGTCACGGAAACCCAACCAAAACGCGAGTGCAAAACCCACAACCGTAACGAAAATTGAACCGCCAAAAGACTTCAGAATCATTTTCCACCCCATTTGAACCTTGGCCGCGCTGCTGCAAAACGTCAAGTGAAGGAACCTAAAGTGATTACTCTGATCAGTTAAATTTCCCAAGTAGTGGAAAGTACGAAGTTTTGACTTCGCTCAAGTCATTTGCAAAATAGAACTTTTGAATCCATTTTGAGTCCTTGGTCTTCTCTCTGCATGATTGCGAAATGAAAAAGATCGGGCAGCTTGAAAAAGAAATTCTGACACCGGAAGCATGCGCGTTTTTAAACACACTTCACCGCAAGTTTCATTCGCAAGCACAGGCCCTCGTGGCAGACCGCTTAGAAGCGCGGCGCAAGCTACTGTCAGATGAGAACTTAAACTCCATTTGGCCAATGCAGAGCTATGACTCCGCTGTAAATGCCAATTGGAAAGTTGCCGCAATTCCCGAAGCGCTTTCGAACCGTACCGTCGAAATCACCGGCCCCGCAGAGGCAAAAATGATCATCAATGCTCTCAACTGCGGAGCAAATGTCTTCATGGCAGATTTTGAAGATTCTCTTTCGCCTACTTGGGAAGCGGTCTTGAGCGGACACAAAGCAATCGCCGAGGCCTACAAACGGACCTTGCGGTTTCAATCTGGTGAGAAAGTCTATGAGTTAAATAGGTCGGAAGCCGAACTTGCGACATTGAAATTAAGGCCTCGCGGTTGGCACCTTCCTGAACCTCGCTACCTCGTCGATGGCCAAGCGGGGTCGGCGACCTTGTTCGATTTTGGACTTTCTTTGTTTCATAGCGGTAAAACGGGAGTCGAAACGGGCCGCGGCCCATTTTACTACCTACCGAAGCTCGAGGGTCCCCTCGAGGCTCGTCTATGGGCGGATGTATTTGAATTTTCGGAAACAGCGCTCGGCTTACCGCGACACTCGATCCGCGCAACTGTGTTGATTGAAACGCTTCCAGCTGCGCTCGCGATGGAACAAATCCTTTTTGAACTTCGTTCGTACATTATCGGGTTTAATGCTGGTCGCTGGGACTATTTATTTTCGATCATAAAAACTGTGATCGGCACGAAGCATGAAGTGATTTTTCCGGACCGAAAATTTTTGACGATGGATGTTCCTTTCATGCGCCGATATGCCGAGCGCATTGTTGACACCTGCGTTCGCAGAGGAGCACAGCCAATTGGCGGCATGTCGGCATTGATTCCGAATCGAAGAGACGGAGAACAAAATGCCCGCGCGCTTGAAATGGTTCGAAAAGACAAAGACCGCGAAGCACGACAAGGGTTCGTTGGAACCTGGGTCGCCCATCCCGACTTGGTGCCAGTCGCTCGCGAAGCATTCGAAGCAGTTCGTGCCGAGAAGATTTCTGAACTCGAATGGCAACGCACCGATGCGCCTTTTGTTGGATCTCTCCTTCCACGTTTAGACGAGGAACCATTCATTGTGGGAGGAAAACTTCTTCCGCCTACTTTGGCGGGCGTACGACTGAACATCGATGTTTCGTTGCGCTATCTTGCCCACTGGCTCGGCGGACTAGGCGCAGTTGCGATTCATGGTCTTATGGAAGATGCGGCCACCGCTGAAATCTCACGATCGCAACTTTGGCAATGGCGCAAACATGCAGCCAAACTTGAAAGCGGCGAAACAGTAACCGCCGATTGGCTCACGCAGATGATCAAAGAGATCTCGGGTGAGCTTTTGGCGTTGATTAAAAATGATTCCAATTCTCTCTCTATCGCCGAAAGCGATCTTAAGCGCGCAGAAAGCCTGTTGCATGAACTCGTCATGCAAGAATCTTTCGTTTCGTTTTTGACCCTTCCCGCCATGGACAGACTTCAAAATCAATCGAAGGAGAATAGCAACATGCAACAGGAAATTTTTTTTGATAAGAAGTTTGATTTCGCGCGCACCGCAGGTGAACTCGAAAAATCATGGTCAACAGATCCGCGCTGGAATGGCGTTAAACGCCCATACTCGGCGGCCGAAGTTTTGAAACTTCAATCGCGAGTCAACGTTCAACATACCTGGGCGGCACGCGGTGCTGCTCGCCTTTGGCACGACCTAAACACTCGGGACTACGTTCACACGATGGGCGCAATGACCGGTGGACAAGCGGTTCAATACGCGAAGGCGGGTCTTCAAGCTTTGTATCTTTCTGGCTGGCAGGTTGCGGGCGACGCTAACCTCAGTGGCCAAACCTATCCGGACCAAAGCCTTTATCCATCAAACTCAGTTCCCGCTGTGGTTCGCAGAATTAACAATGCGCTTACGCGAATGGATCAAGTAGAGCGATCAGAAGGTAAGATCGATCGAGATCTTTTTGTCCCGATCGTTGCAGACGCCGAAGCAGGCTTTGGTGGACCACTTCACGCCTTCGAACTGATGAAGCAAATGATCGAGGCCGGTGCGGCTGGTGTTCATTTCGAAGATCAGTTGGCGAGCGAAAAGAAATGCGGGCACTTGGGCGGAAAGGTCCTTGTTCCTACTTCGACGTTTGTTCGCACGCTGACGGCAGCGCGTTTGGCCGCGGATGTCCTCGACGTACCTACCCTGATCATCGCTCGCACGGACAGCCTCGGCGCAACGCTGATTACAAGCGACATTGATCCGGCTGATCGACCCTTCTTAACTGGCGAAAGAACCTCTGAAGGGTACTACCGGGTAAAACCAGGCATGGGCGCAGCGATCGCACGCGGACTCGCCTACGCACCGTACGCCGATCTATTATGGGTTGAAACTTCGACTCCTGACTTGAAGGAAGCTAAAGATTTCGCCGATGCTATTCACAAATTGCATCCAGGAAAAGTGCTCGCCTACAATTGCTCTCCGTCATTCAACTGGAAAAAGAATCTGGATGATAAAACAATCGCAAAGTTTCAAAAGGAACTCGCTGCGATGGGATACAAGTTTCAGTTTATTACGCTTGCAGGCTGGCATCTTTTGAACCATCACTCGTTCCAATTGGCGGAAGCCTACAAAGAGCGAGGAATGTCAGCTTATGTCGAGCTGCAAGAGGAAGAATTTGCAGCTGAGGGACGCGGAGGCGGTCTTGGTTACACAGCAACTCGTCATCAGCGCGAAGTTGGTACTGGGTATTTCGATCAGGTTCTAATGACTGCGACTCAAGGCGCCTCGGCAACAAGCGCGTTGGCTCATTCGACCGAAGCTGAGCAGTTTGGCCACGGCGAGGCTCACGTCTAGATTTCAATCTAGAGCGGACCGTGCCCTGCGCTGACTTCTTGGCGCAGGGCCTCTTTAAATCTTATGCGGAAATCTGCCTGAGATTGAGTACGAAAGCTCTTTGCCGTCAGAGACGGCCGCATTTCTTCGATTTCTTTTCTGTCGAGATGGGTTGATTTTCTCGTTTTTCCATTTAGCTCAAGCGATACTGAGCCTGTGGCCACTAGTTTTTCTATCACGAATTCCGGGCTGGGATCCAGACCTTGAGCCCTTGCACTCTGCAAAACTCTGACGGCAGCACCTGTTACAAACGCAGTTGCTTGAGAAGTCCCGGTCATTGTTCCAAATTTCCCCCCTGGAAGCGTCGATCGAATTTCTTTTCCCGGTGCAGCCACTGCAACAGATCGCCTACCGAAATTACTCGATGGCAAGATTCCTTCGGGCCGGCCATCGGTAGCAGTCACGGAAAGAATATTTGGCAGATGGTAGTTGGCCGGATAGAAAGGACGCCTTTCTGAGTTACTCGCCTCATTCCCTGCTGCCGCAACAACCAGAATTCCTTGCCGATTGGCCTCTTCGAAAACTGCCTTCTCGACTGCATTGGGCAGGTTGCCACCACCAGAGTAATTTATAACGTCGACTTTCATCCGAATCGCGTAGCGTACTGCCTCAATCGAGTTCTTAAGTGCAGATTCTCCGTCAATTCCATTTCGAAAATAGATCAAGCTCATGTATCTCGCTTTTTCTTGGCTAGAAATCTTGTCAATGATTCCCGCTATGTGAGTACCGTGCCCGTGTTCGTCATTGGTCGCATCCTGCGATCTTGTGAAATCATAACCGTGAACGTCGTCGACATAATCGTTTCCATCATCGTCAATCCCGTTTGATTCCTTCCGACGGCCTTCAGAGTCGAATCCGGTCTCGCCAGGATTCTCCCAGATTCTTCCCTTTAACGCCGGATGATGGATGTCTATTCCGGTATCTATGATCGCGATCAAAGTTGGGGTTGTCGGGGGTTTGGTTTTTTTATAGCGGACCGGTGGCTGGATCAATGCTGGCGGTGACTGTCCGGGAGGCAGCGACTCTGGTTCCGTAACTGACTTCGGAATGTGCATCATCCCCAAGCTTACTGCCGTTCCTAAGATTACAACTAACGCTACCCCTGCCTTCGAAACTGGGTTTCTCATTTTCCTCCTTCTTTTTCGTTTAGGACTTCATCCACTCTAGTATTCGACGTGCAGTTTCTCGGTCGCCGAAGAGATCGAGTGTCTTACGTTGCAAGTGGTATAAAATGCGAACGGGGCGCATTTCTGCACCCCGTTCCGCGTTGATTTGAATTTCGTCCGACTCCCCATTCGCCACCAGCGACATGAGCAGTCGCTCATCGGGTGAGGCTCTGAACCTCTTTTCCACCCGCACAACCAGCCTGCCGCCAGGTTCATAGTCGACTGTTTCCCGGAGCTCAGCGGAGGACCGCTGCGACACTCCACGGTGAGGCGTATACGAATAGGATTCCGTCACATTCAAAACCAGAAGATCTAATCGATATGCAAAACGTAAGGCTTGCCTACTACCGCGTAGAGATTCAATCAGGTCGAAGTCTGAAT
Source organism: Deltaproteobacteria bacterium (assembly GCA_017302795.1). Lineage (GTDB taxonomy): Bacteria > Bdellovibrionota > Bdellovibrionia > Bdellovibrionales > JAMPXM01. The sequence continues at coordinate 26,946 of JAFLCB010000014.1, forward strand.
TGTACTGAAGATCGATTCGACTGCGAACGCTGACGATTTGATCTGGTCGGCTACTCTGCGAATACTTGAACATCAATGATGCGCGCTGGTTTGACTGTTGATTTGTAAATTCAAGAGATATCAGGCGGCCATCTTTATCAAAGATCTGAACCGCTCCGTCCTCACGAACCCTGCGGTATCCACGATCTAACTTCGAGATTTGCGTCGCACTCTTTCGGGGATCTAACAAATTCGCGTTGGTGATGTCACAACCTGAGAACCGGATCGATTGGTCAGCATACTTATCGACTCTACCGTCAAGATCGGAACACCAACCGAAGCCGAAAAGTCCGCGATATTCCGAACTTGATGAATATCGTTTTTCTACTACTACGTCGTCGACGACGTGTTTTGAATAAAGATGATACGTCTGTGCGATCGCGTCGATCTGAGACACAGTTTCACTTACGAGCTCGCTTACGGGCTCGCTAGCAGCCGCGCTCTCTTCCTGGGCCAAAACATCTACCGAACTCATGAAAATGATGGCCGCTGCTAGCCATCGCTTCTTGAAAAACGCATGGAACACTTTTACTCCCTTTTTCGTTTGAAACCTATTGCTGAAGGTCTATTGCTAAAAGACCTTGCAAATAAGTAGAGCAAAAAGAGAACGCAGTTCAAATCGCCTAGCTTTGATTTCGCTGAACAGAGGCATAGACACTGTACCTTGATTTCTCGACACTGAAAAAAAGGCGACAGAAGTATAAAAAACGAAAACAGCTGACGAAACCGTCAGCTGTTTAACTTTTTGACATGTGGATACTTGAAAGAAAATCGGTGTTTACGCGACTTTTTTAATTAGCCCAGGAACAGCAGCTACTGTCCATCGATTGCGACCACCGTGTTTGGAATCATAAAGCGCTTGATCAGCTCGCTTGATCCACTGGTCTGAATTCTCGCCCTTTGTCAACTGAGCAATTCCCATCGATACGGTGAACCGAATTTCTGTCGAAGCATGAATAAAAACTTCTTTACGAATTTTCTCGAATATCTCGGCAGCGCGGTCGACCGCATTTTGCACTTCGTGGTCTTGAAGAATGACGGCGAATTCTTCGCCCCCGATGCGAGCGACAAAATCCGTTTCCATCGAGTAAAATTCGGTCAGCAAACGTACACACTCTTTCAAAACAAAATCACCGATGTCATGGCCGTAGGTATCGTTTATTTTTTTGAAGAAATCGATGTCAAGAATGCAAAGAGTCACCTGGGTGCCGGAAAGCTCGTGCATGCCGACTTGTTGTTTAACTTGCTCGTCAAAGCTTCGGCGATTGAACGCACCTGTTAAATGATCCGTTCGCATCGACTTATCTGCTTCCACAAGTTTCTTTTTAACAGTGTCGAGATTCTTTTTGATGCTGGACATGCGCTTCACACGTCGCTCGTCACGCTTAGAGGTGTATTCGATATAGGAATCAATAAATTCTCGGGACTTAGATCTTAAGACATCGATTGATTCACTCTCGACCGCCTCTTTTAACTCTTTGAGGTTAGACTTAACCTCTTTGTCTGCGACTTGCTCGAAGCGCGAATCATCTGCAAGCTGCTCGACAAAATCCCAAAGAATGGCTTTGAAATCCTCGAAGGTTTTTCTGACGTAGGTGTATTCGTCAACTCGGTAGGAAGAAAAAAACTGACGAAACCGAAACAACAACTTTTCTGGATCGGCCTTAGATTGAGGGTCAACTAATTCTCTGGCCAAATCATCGAAGGCATCCCGTACCTTGCGGACCGGATGGTTTTCGATTTCGACCAGATGCTTTGAATAGATATCGATGATGTAAAGCAGCGTCGCTCGGTCGTCCGACAATTCAAGCTTCTTTTTTTTGCCCGATTCGGGAGTTCGATCAAAGCCAAGCTGCTCGACCAGTTTTTGAACCCAACGCTTCATGTGAACCTTATCGGCAGTTCAATGATGCTGCTTGAAGACGCACTATCGTAACCGGTCTCGACCATTGGTTGTTTTACCTTATTAAGAATTCGAGACAAACTGCCTATTCATGCATCAGCTAGAACAGTGTTCGGAACAGAATTTAGCTCAAGTTTGCAGACACGGTTGGCTCAGGGCCAAGGTCTTGCTTCTTGTTGGCGCACTCGTCGCCTTCGGCCAAGCCCGTCTCGCATTTGCGAATGAATTCCCAGAGGCGCAGCCAGAGCCCCTTCCCCCTTCTCGCCCGCTCTGGCAATTCGGTTTTGGAGGCGGAGGTGGAGTCACGCCACATTACCCTGCCTCCAATCAGTCGAGTCTTCGATTTCTGGCGGTTCCCACATTTAGGTACCGCGGTCGCGTTCTTCGTTCAGATGACGATGGAACTCGCGCCAGATTGATTCGGTTTGAAGACACAGAAATCGATCTTTCAGGAGCAGCGTCTTTTCCTGTCTCTAGTAGTGAAAACGCAGCTCGTATCGGCATGCCTGAACTCGACTGGATCGGCGAAGTCGGACCGCGCGCTGGAGTGAGATGGCGAGTGCGATCAGGCGGAGCAAATCGTGGAGACCTATTAAAGTTGCTATTTCCGATTCGCGCGGTTTTTTCGTCAGATGGCGAAAGCATTCGCCACCGAGGGTTTGTTTTTCAACCGGAGATTTCTTTGGAGCGAATTCTAAGCCGCTCCAACATTTTGGACTCTGAAATATCATTGGAAATTGATTCCAGTGTAACGGTCATAAATGAAGGACTTGCCGACTACTTCTTTGGAGTTGCACCCGAGTTTACGAACGGAACTAGAAATCAATACCGCGCTCTGTCTGGCCCGCTCTCAATCAGTACAGGACTAATTCTTTCCGTATCACCTCGGCACGGTCGAACGGCAGGCAGTTCTTTTTTTGTAGGAATTCGAAACACTTCAACCGGAGTGTCTGTAAATCGCGAGAGTCCGCTTCATAAAGCAGATCAGACACTTTCCTTTTTCACTGGGATCAACATCTACTGGTTCAACAGTGACGACCGCGAACAAGATAATTAATTACCCGGGTCACTAAAATCATTGAAGATTTTAAAAGCGTCTCTTGTGCCAAATAGTGTCGACGAACTTTCATACGATTTGAGGATCATTCTAACAATGAGAATTTGCGCGCATCCGAAAGACATCACTAACTATTTTTAAAAAGGTCTAACTGGGCGATGAATTGCATTACCTGAATCTTGGTCCACCCGGTCGCCAAGGAGGTCAGTGATGATGCGAAGTGAAAAACAGACTAAGTTAGTCTCCAGGATTGGAGCAATTGCTTTGTTACTTTCAACGATGGCCTGCGCGCCAGTTGCTTTCGACGCCGCGACGAACGCATCTCTCGACGATGGTCAAAATGATCTCTACTCGAACTTCTTCAAGCTAGGCGTATCACAAATAGAATTTTCTCAACCACAACTTGAGGCAAATGATACGCAAGTCTCATTTCAAGTCGTGCTTCCAAATGGCAGTCACGTCACGGATCTGAAAAAAAATGACTTCGCTGTTTTTGAAAATGGTCGCGCGATTCCAGGTTTTCAACTGAAGTCGAATTCTAAGAAAATCGAACAGGCAGTAGACATTGTCTTTGCCGTAGACATCACAGGATCAATGGAACCGACAATCGAGTCGGCGAAGATGCGTTTGATAAACTTTGTAAACAAAAGTCGGGCCAACGGCCACCACACAAGAATGTGTCTTGTTACATTTGGAGACATTACCGTTAAGAAATGCGATCGCTTCTACGACAACAATCCCAAAGATCCTAAGACTGAAGTCCAGGTCAAAGAGTTGATTTCTGAAATCTCGAAGCTTCAGGCCCTTCGGGGAATCAATGATCCGGGTGGATACGACCTCAATGAAAACCCTATGCGAGCTCTCATTGATGCGGCTGGATCGCCTTGGAAAGAAAAATCAGAGCGCTTCTTGATCATGATTACGGATGACGGATTTCTCTACTCGCCGGGAAACTCGGGCGATGTCGGTTCTTTGGCCCCACGCTACACGGAAGTTCTAAATGCGCTTCGTACAAGCCAAATGAAAGTCTTCGCCGCTACTCCTTCGCTCGCAGGTTACAATCAGCGCTTCGGTGGATCTCCGGGTATTGTCGAAGCAAGTCTCGGAGAGTGGTTCAACTTCAACGGACTGATTAACGGAACAATTACATTGGATACGATTTTGAACCGGATCATTGACCGCGTTCAAACGAATTATCTCGTCGAATATCGAATTGACGAGACAATGGGACTTGATCCTACTGTTCCCCTCGCGAATCGCAAAATTGATATCACTCTCAAGGACGGCCGCACAGCGAGTGTGATTTTTCAAACTGTCCAAAGCAATCTGCCAAACGGAAGAGCTGCCTACAAAAAGAAGTTCAAAATTTCCTCCGGCGATGGATCGGGAAACGGGTCTGGTAATGGATCTGGTAACGGTTCTGGCAAACGCATACACAAAAAGTCGCTCAAGGTACTCGTCAATGGTATCCGTTCGCAATCCTTTGTACTGAACGACAACGACGAGGTGGAATTCGAGCAAGCGCCACCCGCACTCGCCAAGATCGAAGCCTATTTCCAATACGAAAATATCAAAGACTCTTTGAATATCTCCAACATCCTTATCAAAGGAGATTTAGTAAATAATGAGGCCGAAATTACGCTTACCCTCAATGATATCCCTGTCGCTAAAGCAGACTATAGTTTAATTGAAACGCTCGAGGGCGACTATTCGCTTCGGCTTTCAGAACAGGTCATGTCGGAATCGGATCCTTATCGAATCCGGGACTCAGAAGGCCTTAAAGTACGTGTAATTTTGAATGCCGTGACGAAACTACAGTCGAAACTACAATAGAGCCGAGGGCGCAATCGCTAGGTCGGGCTTAACCTTGCTCTTAACCTTGCTATTGTTGCAGCAAAGCTGGTAGGTTCTTGCGTAAATGAATTTACCATCTACTTTCTCCGAACTCGCCCTCTCCGCTGCCATACAACGTGCTATCACAGAAACCGGCTACGAGACCCCGACACCCATTCAGCAACAAGCGATTCCGCCGTTGCTTGAGGCCCGTGACCTAATTGGTTGCGCACAAACAGGAACTGGAAAGACGGCGGCATTTGCGTTGCCAATTCTGCAACGTCTGACAGCTAATCCGAAGCTGCTTAGCCCAAAACGCACGCGAACTCTGATTCTGACTCCGACGCGCGAGCTGGCCATCCAAATTCACGAAAGCTTCCGCACTTACGGAAAATACTTAAAGATCAAAACTGCTGTCATTTTCGGCGGTGTTGGCCAGGGGCCCCAAGTTTCGGCGATGCGAGGCGGAGTTGACGTGCTGATCGCGACGCCGGGTCGACTTTTGGATCTGCTTGAGCAAAATCACCTGACTCTTCAGGGAATTGAAATCTTCGTTCTCGACGAAGCGGATCGCATGCTGGACATGGGATTCATTCAGCCCATACGTCGGGTGATCAAAATGCTTCCGATGCGACGCCAGAACCTGTTTTTCTCGGCGACGATGCCGCCCGCGATCCAGGAACTCGCGAACTCGATGCTGGTTGATCCTATTATGGTTTCCGTGACACCTGTTTCTTCAACTGCAGAACGCATCGAACAAGTTTTGATGACTGTTGCCAAAGACAAAAAACGAGATCTTTTAAAACACGTTCTAAAAAATCCGGCATTTAAAAAGGTCATCGTTTTCACAAGAACTAAACACGGTGCTAATAAGGTCTCCGAAACATTGGAAAAGGCCGGAATCTCTAGTGAAGCGATCCACGGAAACAAGTCGCAGACAGCTCGTCAGCGCGCACTTGAAAACTTCCGCCATGGACGCACGCGAGTCCTGATTGCGACCGATCTCGCTGCTCGCGGTATCGATGTTGACAACATCACTCATGTTATTAACTTTGAAATTCCCAACGTAGCGGAAACCTACGTTCATCGCATCGGCAGAACAGCACGTGCAGGTACTGAAGGGATTGCGATTTCATTCTGCGATCACGAAGAGCGAAGCTACATTCGAGATATCGAAAAATTGATTGGGCAGGAAATTCCTCTCGATGCGGATCAACCTTTTCACGCGAATTTAGGATCCGGCACACCCCGCCCACCTAAAAACGGCAATCGAAATGAACAACCGCAAAGTCCCTACTCTCGCGGCGGCGGCAACAACCGATCAGGTCGACGACCACAAGGCGGAAGAAGTAACAGCGCAGGCCCAAGGCCAAACGGCCAAGGCGGCGGCCGCCCAGCAAGCAGCGGCGGCTCGGCAAGCGGCGGCACTTCAAATGACGGCGCACGAAGTGGCGGTCCATCGCGGCGTCCTCAACGCGGTGCTGGCCCACGCCCAGCTGGTTCAGGCTCTGGTCCGCGACCTGCTGGCCGACCAAACTCAAATCGGCGATAGACCTAACGCTGAAAGCCGAGTTAACAGACGCATCCCCACCGGGAACTCTTCGAGGAGTTTCCCGAGCTGGTTTTTAGCTTGCCCATTTTGTTGCTGAATCTTTTTTGCCAAGATCAGCTCATTTTTCATAGAATGCTCCCAGCCGATAAGTTCAGTGACGCGAACCTTGTACCCGTGAGCCTCTAGTACAAGACCACGGATGACGTTGGTTAAGTGAGAACCAAACTCTCGTCGATGAATCGGATGACGCCAGAGCGTGTCAGTTGACAGTCCGGATGGATTTGATTCGTCCAAGATACGCGCAACTTCTGCTTGGCAACAAGGAACTAGTGCAATGAACTTTGCATTTTTCTGAAGAGCAAAAACAATTGCGTCGTCAGTGGCAGTATCGCACGCGTGGAGTGCGGTGATCGCGTCAATTTCAGAAGGAAGACCCGCTTGCATACTAGACATTTCGTTATCGATTTGATCGATATACCCCTGGATGAAATGAATCCTGTCAAAGCCCGAGCGACTCGCAATTTCGCGACTTCTCTGAATAAGCTCCGCTCTACTCTCAACAGCGAAAAGCGAAGTCTCAGGATGGGAAGACATCCATAGGTCGTAAAGCATGAAACCCAGATAAGATTTCCCCGCGCCAAGATCGGCCACAGTTTTTAATCCCTCCAGATTTGGCGTTAAGAATTGCACGAGGTGTTGAACCTGTTTTAACTTCCGCCGCGAGTCCTGATTGAGCTTCCCATCTCGAGTCAAAATATGAAGTGCTTTGAGAAGTTCATGAGATTGTCCTGGCCAAAGATCTTTTAGCGAATCCAATTTAGTGACTCCCCACGCCTAAGCGAAAAAACGAGAGCACACTTTGCACATTCTTTCGAAACTCATGCAAGTCCGGAGGAGAAATTTCTGACTCTCCATACAAAACATGTGAGAAATTTACTGTAACCAATGAGAACCCTCTCGATATCGGCGGAAACTGCTTGCCGAGATCTTCACTATATTTATCAACCGGGATCCATTCGTCGCGAGGTGCCTGACAAGTTCTAAACACCTCCATTAAAGCATTATACGTCTCGATAACTTCTTGGTTTCCACTCAGCGATTTTTTTCGAATCCGATCAAAGAGAGCATTAAGCTTTAGCTTTTCTTCCGGACTAAGAACGAAACGTTGGATTTTCGTGCCAGATTTGTCCGATTTATTTTTTTTCTGAAAGATCGACATCAGCCAAATCAGTCCAATCACCACCGCCGTAATGAAAATCAGAGCTTTAGCGATTTCGATTGGAAGCTTTAACTTTTCCGAAAGTTTGTTTATCTCTTCCTCGGTCGGCGCTCGCTCGGGCGCTTCGGTACTGCGAGTGGGCTGGGTGACTTCTCCTTCATGAGTATTTTTTCCCGCTTCTTTTCGGGCGGATTCGGCCGCGCCCGTTCCGCCGCCGCTATTAGCGCCATTACCTGTACCTGCACTTGCGCCAGTACCTGCACTTGCGCCGGTCGTACCACCAGCTCCGGGAGACGACTGAGATTCGCCGCCATTGGTAGGCGTTTTTCCGTTCGCTGTTTGTTGACTCGAAATTTGGTTTTGATCCCCGTTGGCTCGGTTATTCTTTTCGCCACCGCCTTGGGGTCCGCCACTGGCTTGTTCCGAAGTTTCGCGACCAGCTGCTGCGCCGTCATTATTCGTCTGTTGCGAGCCGCCACCAGTACCTGCACCAGTACCTGCACCTGCACCTGCACCTGCACCTGCACCTGCACCTGCACCTGCACCTGTACCTGCACCTGCACCTGCACCTGCACCTGCACCTGTACCTGTACCTGTACCTGCACCTGTACCTGCACCTGCACCTGCACCTGCACCTGCACCTGCACCTGCACCTGCACCTGCACCTGCACCTGCACCTGCACCTGCACCTGCACCTGCACCTGCACCAGTACCTGCACCAGTACCTGTACCTGCACCTGTACCTGCACCAGTCGAACCTGCACCCGTAGCAGTCGATCCTCCACGGGAACCCATTATCTTCAACGCCGTCTCCGCGATTTCGCGACTCATCTTATTCGTCGTTAGCCTTCCGGGCGGTTTCGGTTGAAAAGCCTCCTCCTCATCAGGAATCGGGTCGCGTACTATGGTGTGAAGAAACGCGAATGAAATGACTAAAATCGCCGCGCCACGCAGAGCTGCTAACAAAACCAATCTATCACTGTGGCGTATCGGATTTTCTTTCGGAAATTGCCGTGCCGCCTCTAGAGAACGCAAATACCCGAAAGCAGAAAACAACGCGAAAACAGAGGAAAAACCTAAAACTGTGCTGAACGCCGTTTTATCAACTGGGACTTTGTAGAAAGCAAAAGCCAAAACCATTGCGCCGAAAAGAATTGGTACAATAAGTTGATTTAGAAAAGAGGAAAACAGAACCGTAATACAAAGCACGGCAACGATGAAGTAGTTCGTCATCGAAATTTCTATAAATGTTCTCATCGTCGCAAGGAAAACCAATACTCCCAAAATTGCAATAATCGCGACAATCATCTTCGTACCCGAGAGGTGCGCCACTTTGCTCAAAAGCATTTTCTCTTTCGTTTCGATAGTACGGTCGTCAAAGTCCATTCCGAAAATCACCAGCTTTGATTTCGTTCTTGAATCGAACTGATGATCTACGTCAAAAAATAAGACGTTCTGGTCGAAGATCAAATCTCTAATGAAGAATACCGCAACCAAAAGGAAGAAAAAAATCAAGTTCGCTTTAACTCCGCTGCCGCGTCCTTGAAACACATTGAGCGCAGTTAACGAAAGCAACAAAGACCCGATCAGTGCGACCGCAAAACGCCAATAGATTTCCTTCCATTTTGCATTCATAACGACAAGCCTTCATTCTGAAAGGCGTCTCGCAAACGACCGCGGTGGGTGGCAATGAAAACTCGAATGCCTTTCGCCCTCAGCTTCTGAGCGACCTCACTTAGACCATCAATAAATGTTGTCCCCATATAGCGGGCAGCGGCGACTGAGGCCCGGTATTCTGCCCAGAATGCTGCGGAATCGACAAAAACCACTCCAACGCGAAACCCATGGCCAACGAGGCGCCGCATCGACTTTTCGCTGCTGACAATTTCCAGTTCATTAAACGGTACCACATAAAAAACTTCCGATCCTGGCGGTAGGATTGGTTGATATCGGCGAAGAAGGTCAACCGGCTGTTCAACCAGCGGCGATTTCGACTCGTTTAGTTTTAAACTCGCCACCCGACGGGCAATCTGTTGAAAATGGGTCTCGCCTACACCCGGCGAAACAAATATTTGATCGCTGTAAAAACCGACGCTATTTCCAAGCTCAATCTGTTGTTGGATAATCGCAAGCGCTAGATCTTTTCCATACTCCCAGGTCGAAGCCGAGTTTTTCCCTAACTGCCAATTGGGTGTTAAGTTCAATACTACGCACACACTGGCATTCACAGACTTCTCGAAATCTTTAACTACTAAGCCACGACCACGGGTGGAAAGCTTCCACGCAATATGTCGAGGCGAGTCACCTGAATTATAAGGGCGAATACCCGCGAGGCAAACGCTGGAGCCTCGATTGGAAACCTCGTAGATTCCGTAAAGAGTGGAATCCAACGCGGGTTTAATCGGAAGCTGCGGAATTTCTCCGATATCAGGGAAGACACTCACCTGCGCGACAACATCCTCGGAAGCTTCAAATTGGAAGATGCCAAATGTGTCGCCCGTTTCAATTGAAAGCGGACCAATACTTTTCTGACCCATTCCGCCATCACATTTTCTCCGATATTTGACTCTTGTAATCGAATTTCCTTCGAGAACTCCTAATGCCAATCGTACATTCATCTCGACGGCGGGACCGAATACGTCGTTAATAAAAACCGGGCCGATCGCGCGATCCGAAAGGTTGACGACCTCGACAAACATTTCCACCATTTCATTTTCGCGAAATGCCTTCTTTACCCGAATTCGTTTTACTTCTAGGAACTCCACCGTTGCTCTCACCCTTAGAAGCTCAACAACCAACAGGAGCGACAATGCCATGGCTGCGATTAAGAAGCCGCGGCCACCGCTGGCGATCACGCTCGCAACAACAAGTAGAGCCATGAAGAGGGCTAGAATCGAAGTCGGATTAAAAAAATGTCGAAAGCGGTCAAAGCGCGAATACTCAATCAACTCACCAAACTCATCGCGGCGAACAATGAAAAACTCTTTCCAATGCTTTCGTCTGATTTTCATCCTTGTTTTCTTACGGGAGTAGGAGTTTTCGAGATCACGGCGTCCAAAATGTTATCCGCGGTCCTGCCCTCAAGTTTTGCTTCTGGCGTCAGAATAAGTCGGTGTGCGAGGACCGGCTTTAACAAATTGAAAACGTGCCCTGGAGTGACATAGCTGTATCCTTCGATCATTGCTACCGACTGTGCGGCCCTAGCTAGCGCCAGTGCTGCGCGGGGACTTGCGCCTATTCTAACTTCCGGTTCTTTTCGTGTCTTAACTACAAGATCAGAAATGTACTGGTAGACTTCATCAGAAATTTGCACCTCTTGAACCTGCGCCTTGGCCCACACAAGTCGCTCTTTGGTTTCAACCGGGCCAATTCGATCTAATGGGTGCCCAAAGTTTTGCCCCTTCATCATCTGAATCTCTTCATTTTGCTCCGGATATCCCATTGAAATTTTCATCATGAAACGATCCAGCTGAGCTTCAGGCAGATTGAACGTACCGAGCTGCTCAACTGGATTTTGCGTAGCGATCGTCACAAACATCGAGTCCAGCTTCTGAGTTTTTCCGTCCACTGTGACCTGCCCCTCACTCATCGCCTCTAACAGCGCGGATTGCGTTCGCGGCGTCGCGCGATTGATTTCATCGCCAAGTAATATCGCCGTAAAAACTGGCCCGTGATGAAATTCAAAGGTATGGGTGTCTTGACGAAAGATAGAGGACCCCAGAATGTCGGACGGAAGCAGATCAGGCGTAAACTGAACTCGATGAAAATCGACCATCGCCGATTTCGCGATCGCGCGCGCAAGCACTGTCTTGCCAGTACCAGGCACATCTTCGATCAGCACGTGGCCCCCGGCCATCCAGCAGGCCAAGATGTCTCGAATTTGCCGATCCTTTCCGACAATAACTTGCTTCACATTGTTTAAGACATTTTGAAGAATTGTTGCCGGACCTTCCGATTGGTTCACCACTTATGAAATTCCTCCGTAGCTCATCTTCATCCAGAGCCAAATCAGACTCAACCAAAAGCCACCTCGACTTAGGTCGAAGCCTTACAGACGGTTCTCTGAAATCCGATACGGAAGAAGAGGTTAAATCGCGTGAAAACCAGCCGTCGCCTAGCCGCATTGATGTTTACCGACATGGTCGGATACAGTGCCCTTGCGCGCGAAGACGAGGGCCTGGCAAGGGAACTGGTCGACGATCAGCGCATCATCATCCGAGACGCCTTAAAGCTTCACGAAGGCCGAGAACTTCAAACCACCGGCGATGGCTTCTTCATTGAGTTTGCAAGTGCTGTCAACGCCGTGGAATGCGCAATTAGAATTCAGACTGAGCTGTTCGAGAAAAGCCGCTATCTACCAGAAGATCGTAGAATAAAAATAAGGATTGGGATCCACATCGGGGATATCATCTCCAATGGCGAAGACCTGTACGGTAATAGTGTCAACATCGCAGCGAGAATCGAACCGATGGCTCGCCCGGGCGGAATATGCATAACTCGCCAGGTTTTTGAACAAGTGAATGAGAAAATCGAAGGTATCGGCTTTAAACAAGCAGGCAAGACCTCGCTGAAAAATATTCGAGGTGGCGCAGATCTCTACCATGTTCAACTGCCGCACGAAAGCCTTAAGCTGAAATCGACTTCAGGGTTCAACAGCGTATGGAAACGGTTTCGCCAACAAGCTATCACAGCTCAATTAAACAAAATCTCATTGTTCACATCGACGGTTGCTTCCCTTTTGCTTCTGGTATTTGCGATTGCTGGCGGACTAAAAAACGTATTGCAAGAGCAAACAATGGTTGAACGCTTTCCCGCTAGTTCAACCGCCCCATTGACAGATCTCTCCGGCGACTGGTTGTACAAAACAGATTCAATGTCTGACTGGGCGGATTTCGATATAAAGAAGTCATGGCAATATGCTGATATTATCAGCGGAAAATTCCAGTTAAAAAAACCCTTTGAAACATCCGACGATTACAAATCGCCATCTATTGTTCTCGGCATGATCCGAGATCGACACCGTGTATTTTTGAACGGACACTTCATAGGCGGAGCAGATCGCCACACCGATCTTGCTATGTACACATTTGACCGCCGGATTCTTAAGGCTGGCCAAAACGAAGTCCTAGTTGAAGCAGAAACTGATCGCTCGCTCAATCCGGGACTTTCTTTGATTCCCGACGTGGGCACCTCGTTGGGTGAGTTTTCCGAGATATCAGAAAAGGTCAGAAGCAACACGATACGATTTCACGTCTTGCGGAATGTTTATTTCGGTCTAACACTTACAGTGCTCGCTGGTTGTTTCGGTTTTCTAGCGATTCGACGCGTCCCAATGAATTTCGTCTACTGCTTCTCGATACTGCTGCTTAGCAGCCTGCATCTGGCCTACTACAGCCCGTGGATAAACGAAACTTTTGAATATCCATTTGTTCGTTTTTTAAAAATCGCCGGTTTATCTTTAACGGCACTTCTTCTGATCCCAGCGTACTCTCGAGTCTACGGTTGGCTGAAAACAGAGGTCGTCGGGAATTTCACCGTCCTCCTTTTTTCCGCATTCTCCGCTACTCTTCTTTTTGACGGGACGATTGCACCTTCGGTATTTACCGATCGCTACAACATCGTCATCAACATTGCACTCGCTGTTTCGCTTCCATGGCTTTGTATTATGGCTTTTCAAACGGTCCGCAGAATAGCGAAGAGCGAAGAGCGAAAGAACTGTTTCCACTATCATTGGGCTGGCTTATCTGATCTCATCGATTTTCCTTACATCTTCTATGCTTGTCTCATTGAAGGCAGGTGTCAGCCAAATGTTCATTCCGGATTCCGTCCGAAAACATTTTCTTGATTTTAGCCTGACGTTTCCACTTTTGTTTTCAACGTTTGTAATCGGCATTGCGATTCACGATTACGTCCGGCAATCCGCATCAGCAAAGGCGAGACGAAGAAAGGACCCTCTTGTCCTGGAAGCGGCACATGTCCTTTCAAAAACGATTTCCGTAAACGATGCTATTTCGGAACTCCAACGTACGACATGCGCTTTTGTCCAGGCGACCCGTTCAACGATTTATGTGCTTCAAGATTCTCAAGCTTCACCCACACTTTTGGCGGAGTTCTCTTTTAATACCTCAGATTCGGCAATTGAACATAGGGCAAAGCCGGTTCTCTCGGTTAGTCGCGGAGTAATTGCCTACACTCTAAAAAATCTAACTCCGCTTTTAATTGAAGATATCCGTACCGACCGTCGCTTTAGTGACGTTAAATCCGAATTTTCTCGCGATGCTGATTCGAAGTTCCACACAGGAAGCTGTATGATTTTCCCTTTGACGTCGAATGGAAAAGTAGTAGGTGCGATCACCTACGCTGATAAAGAAAGCCATCAACCGTTTTCAAAGGATGATTTTGAGGCCGCGCTTCAGGTAAGTACCCAACTTGCACTTTTGATCGACAATCGCCGTCTTGGTGAACAGTATGAATTCGCAAAAACTGCAACGTAGACTTTAACTGGCCGCTTCTTTTGGCTGCAGATCAGACCGATGCCGAAAGATAAATCGTCTTCAAATATTTGGCTCTATGAACAATCTTCCGTGACCGGGCCGATATAGAGCTCTGCATGAGGACCGTCGGCTAGGATCGTAGAATGAATAAAGTTTTTCCCTTCGTTGAAATAGAAGGGAATCACTTTTAATGTTAAGGCCTTTCCTAACAGTTTTGAATCGACAATCACTTTGCCATTTTCGACGCGCCACTTGCCTTCCGAGTTCTGACCATCTGGCTTAAGCACGTTTGCAGTTAAGTCCGAGCGCAGAGTCACCAAAGTCGGAACCATTGCCGGTTCTCTAGATATCCATTGAGGATTAGCGAAAATGAAATTCTTTAGCCCCTCGTCGCCGGCAATTGGAAGCTGCAACGTCGATTGCCATTTAATATATTCCGGTCGTTTTTTAAATTCAGTAAAGCTTGGTTCTTTTACTTCTTTGAGTTTGGCGACGACTTGCTTCCGATTCACATCGATTGCCTTTGAAAGCGACGAGAGCGCTAAGTAAACCCAATTGCTTTCGTAGGCACAGTAGTCTTCCGGGTCCACTTTCACGTTGATGGCAACTAACGCACGCGCACGGTTTAAAAAACCAAATGCGTTTCGTGGATCAATCTTGATCGAAAGATCAAAGCTTTTCAATGCAGCCTTAAAGTCACCCTTTTGAAAAGCTTTAAAGCCGATTGCATTGTGATCGACTTTAGAAGCTGGCTTCACGGTTTTTTTCGACTTGGCTGATTTGACGGACGACGCACTGGCCGCGATTGCTTGGTCTGAGTTTAAGAATCCTGATACGAAAATAGAGATCGCAGCCGCATAAACAAAGGTGTCTAATCTGAGCGTCTTTTTCATAGATAGTATTTTGATTTGAAGTTCTAATGCATTGCAATCGAACGACAGGCTTTGGTCCAGAGGCTCTATCGACCAACGCGTATTGGCTCTAAAGGGCAGCCATATTCTTCTGTTTCTGGGTCGCAAGTACTTCGAAGTACTGGCTTAGGAATTGGGCGTGGCTGAATCGGCTGCGGCGGAACATAAACTTGCTCTGTGATCGCAGTATTCATCTGGTTAATCTGATGTTGTGACTGATGTTGCGCCTGAGGTTGTGAAACAGCGGCCGGCATTCGCTGAACTTGTTGAACACTCAGCTGCCTTGCAAGACAACCACTTAGTACGGATTGAGCTGTGCGGACGGAAACGGACGCGGCTGCGATTCTTTGCCGGCGAACCTGCGCCAAGCGGTCATACAGCGCAACATCAAGTTCGCCACCAATGCGAACCATTCTAAGGGGCAGATTCTTCAATGTATCTAGCTGTGTTTCAGACTGGCGAGCTGCAGCAAACTGACTGCGGCAGGAGTCGCGCAAATCGCCGGAGGTTTCATAGGTAGGAGAATGTGCAACTGCATGTTGAGAAACAAACATGAGTGTGCACAGGAATAGTTTGCGTGCAAACTTCCAAAGGTTGTTTGGTGTTTCAATTTGAGACAACCATTTCAAATGCGCACACTCCCCTCACGGTCCTATCGAGCAAAAGAAACGCCAACTAAAGCGAATCCAGCATAGGTCTTGATGAGTTTGGGGTGCCAGACGCGTAGTGTTCATTTACAGGCGTCTAGAAAAACGTCGATCTTGGTTCGTGCCCTCTAGGCAGCATTTGATTTGCGGATTCGGCTGAAGCGTGCGCGTGCTGAACGCACGTAATCCGCGCCAAACTCACGGGCACTTTCGACAAGAGTCAGCAGGTGCTTTGAATTGAATGGTTTATCAGTGAAATCAAATACGCAAGATTCCCATGCTCGCTGCATTTTCTTTGCGTCGCGGAATCCAGTGAGCAAAATGACAGGTGTATCGACGCCACTTTTGTAGATCTCCTCGAGCAACTGAAGACCATCCATGTCGGGCATTTGGATGTCTGATAGAACAACATTAGGCGATTGCGATTGGATTTTACGAAGCGCTTCTTTGCCGTTAGATGCAGATAAAATCTCCCAACCTTCAGATTCAAAGAGCTCTGTCAAAACAGAAACAATCTCTGGTTCATCATCTACGATCAAAATGCTTTTTTTAGACATGATACACTTTCAGTGCTTCATAAAATCAGAAGCCGAAACGACCTTCCTGATTTTCGGCTTGGCCCCCCTCAAACTAAAGCGGGCCACATTAAGATAACATTAGAATCACAATCTGTATCAGAAGGGATCTGTTGCCTGCATAACTTCAAGACTTCTAACGACTTGCCCATCAGCTGAGACCGATACCGCCTGAAAACGGTAAAGAGTATTTCGCTCGAGTCCAGTCACATTCACGACGTGTTGAGTTTTCGGCGTCGAGTTAAGTGTGGTCATGCTGGACTGCCCAGTCGCAACGTTGGTGTAAACAATCTGAGTCGAAGCCGCCAAATTTGTGCGCCACTCAAGAAGAACATAATCAAAACTCTTTTCGAGCGCCTGGAATCCTGAAACCACCAACGGCACTGGCGTTGGTGTCGGTGCAGGTGTCGGCACCGGAGTTGGTGTTGGCGCAGGAGTCGGCACCGGTGTTGGTGTCGGTGCAGGTGTCGGCACTGGCGTTGGTGTTGGCGCAGGTGTCGGCACCGGAGTTGGTGTCGGTGCAGGTGTCGGCACCGGAGTTGGTGTCGGTGCAGGTGTCGGCACCGGAGTTGGTGTCGGTGCAGGTGTCATTGGACAGTAGGCAGCTTCCTCCAAGATTAATCCATTTCCTGAAACATGTATGCCACCCGCCGAGACGATCGCACCTTTTAGTCTGCCGTTACCTGATATTTGCGCTTTGACTGACGAGTGAGCGCTCATCAAGGTACCGTGCACTTTTCCATTTCCCGAAATATGAATCGAACTCTTTTTTCCCAAGAGATTGAAGATCACGTTTTTGGCTTGGATCCCATTCAACAAGACCGAGCCCTTACCTGAAACTTTAAACGAGCCGCCGACATTGAAAATAAAGATGTCATCGACAGAACCCGACAACACGATCGAATCGCAGCTCCCGAGGCTGACATCACGACTGACATTGATGACGTTCACTTTCCCTTTTGATTTAAAAACGACTGAACGACTAATTGAGGAAACTGACGATGTCGCCGCTTGTTGAGATAACTTTTCAGACAGCGCCCGCGACGCCCCAGAAACATCGGACAGAAGATCTTGCGTGCCACCCAAAATAGCTGCTTGACCGGACTTGGAAACTTCTGCTCCCGCGCCTAGCCACGCTTTGCCACGAACAATGGAATTACCGCTAAGTTTTGCAGAAGACATTGGTCCGACATATATGTTTCCGCCGATGTCCGCATTACCAGACAAATGAGTCAGCGTTTTTTCGAAAGCGATCAATGATGCTTTCAAATCAATACACACAGGGCCCATCGGAGGAACCGGAGTAGGCGAAGGCACCGGATGTGGATCTCGATCGCAGCGATCTCCATGCCCGTGGCCATGGCTTGAGTGACGCTTTTCATACTCAGCCATACTGAGATTGTTTTCACCCGTCGCAAAAGTCTGGTCGGCCGAAGTCTCGAGATTTGATTCAGTTGCATTTTGGCCGCATCCAACAACCATAACGGATGCCACGATGAGTCCCGTCATCTTACTCATCTGTATAGGCAAGTGTTTCCAATCCATTGAAATTCGCAACATCGAAACCTCCGCTCTCTTTGAACCCGTTCAGGTTACGACGAAGCGATCGCCGAGGCACAAACAGAGCCAGCTACCTAAAATCACGGTGATTTCGAAAAGAAGGCGACAAATTGAGACAGGAAATCCTCAATGACTTCAATCTCCTTCGATATGTTTTGCCGACAAAAGTTTTTTCAGCAGACTGAGACTTCGACAATATCTGCAGCTTTCCTGCAACTTAAATGAAACGCGAATCGAATGCTTTTCAATCAATTTAGCTACAGAGCCATGACCAGAGACATAACCAGAGACATGAAACGTTCCATCAATCGTGGTTGTTTTGCTGTTCATCTAAAGCAGTTTTGATTCCACACTGAATTTCGATAAATCGATCAGTTGTTCGACATGAGTCAAACTAGCAAAATGGCGTCTCTAAAAAAAGAGAGGCAGCGTTTCAGCCGCCTCTCTACTCTTGCTTCTATAGGAACCTGACTTCAGAACAAAAAAGAAAAAAAAAGCCCATTTGTTTCCAAGCGGGCCTCATTGGCTTTAGAAATTTACTAAACTGATCGAGTCCGCTTTTAACCAGTGTCAAATGTCCTCGCGTGGTGCAATCTGCCCCACCGAAAACAGTCCGACTCAATGGGCGGAAGCTTCACTCATCGACCGTAAATCGGTCGGCAAATCGGTGATCAAGTTTGTTGGCAAGTTCGTCCGATTGACACATGCAACATATACTGGCTCGGCATTTTCTACATCAAGACCTGCACCAACGGGGCACATCCCCCCACAGTTGCAAAGTGTTTGAACTCGAGGACTATCAGGGCTTTCACCTGTGATTTTCGCGAGAGCTTTCTTGAACCTAGTGGAGACTGCCTCTTTGCTTGCACGTCCCGCCCCTTTCGCAAGCGCAATCGCAGCGACCACTACTTCGCGAAAGTTTTCAATCGCCCTTTGGCCCCAACCTGACTTTGCCTGCAAAATTTCAGCTGCAGCCTTAAATTCGGGCTCCGCGGCAAGTGCCACCGCCAGCCTGCCGGCTGCAACAGTTCTGGCAGGATCCACGGTCTCACTTGATCCGCCAGCTTTCGCCGTCGCCTTAACTGCTTCAAGTCGATCTGCGTATGCCTTGATCTCGGATGGCGACATACCTTTTGTGATCGTTGCATAGTCTGTTAAAATCACTGCATTCGGCTGCGCGACCGTTCCTAAATACCCGTCTGCCAGCGCCTTTAACGCTCGTTCATCGTCAGCCGATGGTGAGCGACCAAGTGCCGCCTTCGATGCATTATCGACAGCAAGCTTCAACTTATTTGTAGCTTTAACCGCTTCTGCGGAACCTGACTCTGCCTTTTCGAGAGTCTGTAATAAGCCGACAACCTCGGCTGAATTTACTCCGCCAGTTGTTCCCAGTTTCTTCGTCGCGATCGACGCAGCGACAAATTTACCTACGACACCATCGCCGAGCGCAGCTGCGATTCTTGAAGAATTTTTCGCAGCAACAACTGCACCGGAAGCGACTGCACCAACACCTATGAAGTCAAGCGGCGCAAGCGCGGTAGCAAAGGCAACAACACTTACTTGTTCCCGTACATCTTTTGGGTCCGCTAATCCTGCGGCTGCGCTAACTTCGAGATCTCGCTTAATTGTACTTTCATAATGTATATTGGAAAGTGTCCCTGTTGCACCCGCCGCGAATGCCATTGCCGTTCCAGAACCAACGGCTCCGGCACCCAACAAACCAAGTCCTGCAAAACCACCGGCAACTACTCCGCCAATCGTGGCTCCCGCCATAATGAGCCGATTGCGATCTTGGATTTCTTTCATTCGCTGATGCACTGTTGTAGCGACAGCGCAACTACTAGCTGCACTTCCAGATTGAACTTCTTTTTCCAGTCGCGCATCGATAACACGCTTCAAAGCAGCATATTGAAGAACTTCAGGAAGTCTTGCTTCTGATTTTAAATCTTCCGGCTTAAGCGACTTCCCCATCGTGTCTTGTGCTTTTTTAAGTTGCTCGATGACCTTCCCTTGGCCCATCAAAACCATAGGAATCTCTGCGCTCGCAATGCCAATGAATGGCATTTCCGGCACTTCCTGAACGATTCGGTCATAGACTTCTAGTTTCTTAGACTGAAATTCACTGATCGATCGACGAAGTTTTGTCTGAAAATTTTCGTCCTTCATCAAATTGCGTCGAGCGACATCTGCTTCGCTCGCAGGCATTCCGCTTGCCAATCGCTTTTTGATTGTAACTTCAACTTCATCTTTCCACTCTTTTCGAGCAGTTTCCAAAACACCTGTCAGTTCGGCCTTCACTTTTGCAAACTCAGCATCAGATAGCGCCGGCATTTTAGGTATATCAACCAATGTTCGAATCGGTCCAAGACCCTTTCGAAGTGAACGATTGATGATCGATGAAACATCATTTGTCGTGATAACGCGAAGAAGGTCCGCATTGGATGGTTCCGTTAGAACCGAAACGACATTTCTAAAATCTGTTTCGTTTTTTTTCAATCCCGCTTGAACCTTCGACAAATATGCCTTGCACTCGACACCTGAAGAATTCGCATTACACTTACTGAGTGTTGCTTCGCGATCTGAAATTCCTCTTGTGACCAACTTCAAAGCGTCTTCGCGTACTCCTTCAAGAAAAGCCGTGGCGGTAACAGCGCTCGACATATTCAGTCCTGCCTGACCTTTGAACGAGCCAAACATGTTACCGTCTGGAATCACTTGTACTTTCAACTGACAATTTGCCTTTTTTGTATCGCAAGCTTTTGGACGATTTTGCCAGTATGGACTTTGATAGGTAGAATGTGAGACGAAAATGAAGGACTGACAGGCTTCATACGGAGAAAGCACTGCTCCGTTAGCCTTCTCATCGTCCGTCAGACTAAGTTTACTACCTGAAGCTGATCCGCCCTTCACAGCCTTAACCGTTTCCGCATGGGTCGAATCAGAGATAAGATTGAACACCGCGAATGTCAGAACAAAGATCCGTGCGAATTTCATAAAGGACTTCTCCTACTGCTAAAGACTTACAATAGTCTTTCGGCCCATCTTGAAACGGACTTGAGTCCGACTGAGGAATTGCTTCGCAGGAGGTAAAGTTTTGCATCCTTTTTTCAAAAGCCAGAACCTGACGAGAGTCCGCCTGATTAACGTCTAGCTTCGTGGTACAATGCCGCCATCTATCCTTAAAGTTTTCGTGACTAATGGAGTTCAAACATGACCCTGTCCAAATCGCTTGTTTCAACATTGATTGCCACAATTGCTGTTCTTGCGGTTACAGCGAAAGCCTCGGCTAGCAACTACTGCCTCGCCGTTCGTGGCAACGGAGAACTCGCCCCTGCGCACTGGGGAGGATTTGCAAAACTGGTCGAACGGATGGGTTTTCCGAAGGCAATGTCAGGCGGGAGTTCCGCAAGCGTCAGCTTATTCATGTTTGACAGCGTTTCATTGAATCCAATCCTCGGAAACACCGATTCCGATAGTGGTCGCAAACGAGGTAGTCTTCTAGTGAAGTCTTTTGAAAGCTACCTCGAATCCATCGCTCTTCGCCCAGAGTGGCAAATGGCCTTAAAAACCGCCGCAGATCTTCAGGCCAAGGGCGGAGGCCAAGGTCAAGATTTCGCAGTATGGATTCAAGAACTCTACGCGAATGATCCACAAAAACTCATTCAGCTTCTTCTAGCAAATAGAACACAAATCGAAACATCCCTCGCTTTCGCGATTGAAATGGGACTTTTAAACGAAGAGACGTTTCAGCCGCTTTACCAATCTTTAGCAGAGCTCTCGCGACCCGCTTTACCTCCGACGCGAGCCCTAGCAATGGCCCGCGTGAAGTTTTTTGCTGGCGAGGCGATCAGCGCAATCACACTGTTGGGAAAATTCAACGCCGAAACCGATAGCAATCTCTTTTTCCGATCGGGAATTGTAAACTTCAAAAAATTTGGCGCAACTCTTGGCAAGGCTGCAAACTTCTATTCTGGAAGAGAGTGGCCAGAAGCCTTAAAAGCAAAAGCGAACGGATTTTTTGATCGCTGTGCGATCATCGCAAGCGATCGCACGTGGAATGAAATGCGAAAGACGGACCCCTCGTGTGATCAAGATTTCAAAGCAATGGTTTCAGAGTACGAAGCTCTTGGCTTACCGAAAGTTCAGAAAAGTCGAGAACTTGATTTGATCGGAACTGGAATCGCGAGCTTTCCATCGACTTCTGTATTGACCGGCACTGCGTTCAAAGACACAAAAAATCTGATGTCGCAGTATCAGAAATCTTTGGATCCAAATTTTGGAGCGAAGGTCCTAAAACTTGTGCAGGACACAAACGACCTCAAGTTTGGATACTGGGGGAACGGTTCCGAACTCGCAGCAATCCAAAATAAGCTTCAACAGCCTTTTAAAGACTCTAAAGGTCGAAAATTCGACTTCACTCGGGACGAAAAAAGTAAAAGATTTTTCGCTCTCGGCAGTGCCACTTGGCTTGAAGCACTACGCAGTTCGCCAGCAGAGCCCGGACTCGCCTCGTTACAAGAAATTTCCTCGCCAACTGGTCCCGTGATTTCTGCCGGTGGCTGGTCCGACCTTCACCCCGGCGCGCTTCTGAAAGCGCACGGCTGCGAAACTGCTGTCTTCCTCACACGACGCGGCGGCGAGTCGCTATTCGCACAAGGCGTTGCAAAACGACTTCTCGGAATTGACGAAGTTCCGTGGTCACAAATCTCGACTTCGGATGCGGTGAAAGCGGCAAACGTGTTGCGAAACAACCAAGGAATCCAGAACGCTACCCCTTCAATCTGGAACAGCCTCTATAACCTTGGAAATCCCGAAAGCTCCTACAACACGGCGCTCAAAGTTTTTGACGCCGTTGTTTGTACAGACTGGAACAAGTTCAACATTCAGGATAAGGGCGCTGTCGCAAATATGATCGACGACAGTTACTCTGCACCCCTTGCGATATCGAACATGAACTCAGCAGTCGGAAAAACCGCTAAAACACTTGGCTGGGAAACCGTCACACACAGTGAAAACTTGATCGATCAGCAATTGGGCTACCGGCCCTACGCTGGATGCTTGCCATTTTGAACCAGTAGACTGATATGAAATCGCCAAAACTCTCTAACCTTCTCAACATCGACAAACCGCCTCCAGGCCGCGCACAAGCCGAAGCAGTTCTTACGGATGTCTTTGGCGATCAAGCACTTTATCAGTCGAACGGAGTCTTTCGAACGATTCGGAACCTTGCAATTGTTGGCGGCTACCGGTTTTCTGCCAACACAAACTCGCTCTACGATGCGCTTCCGTTGACCCAACTCGAAGTTATTCACAAAACGAAAACGATTCCCTACACTCCGAATAGAGCGGCAGTGGAGTTCGTCTTGACCCGTGCAGACGAATCCACTTGGGAAGAGATCGCCGACGGCTTTCGTAGATGTTTTGTTTTTCACGAGTCCTGTCATGCCGTCGCTCGATCAGTCATCACGTCTTTTAACCAGCAGGCGAAAATCTGCCTGTCGCTAAATAATTCGGAACTAACTTTTTTAAGCCTGCTAGAAGAGTCATTCGCCAATACTTGCGAACTAATAGGTATCATCGATTGCACATCACCGCAGTTAGTGGCCTTTTACGAAGCGAACTCTTACACTGCTCTTCTTGAATCACGCCATGACCTTTTGCAGCTCCAAAATGAAGTGGGTCCCGATGGGTTCTTTCGTTTTATCCATCTCTGCTACTTACAATCGTGCTTTCTTCGAAACGAACTTTCGGAACGAGACATCAAGCAAACCCTGACATTAGCAAAGCTGACGGTCGACGATCCTCGCCTAAGGAAACGCTTGAGGTCGGTATCAAACATCGCATTTACGCTTGATCGGCGATTCCGGGAAATAACAACCCGCCTTCACTTGCGTATCAACGGACTGAGGAGCGATCTGGAGACCCTAAATCCGCTTGAGTTTTTTGAAACCTCACGAGGTTTTCTGTCACTTCTCGATCGCCTTGCTATTTCGGCAAAGAATTCTTAATCGCGATCAATATTTCGTCCGGCCGCATTGGTTTTTGCAGCAGCATGACATCCGGAAACTTTGAAAGCACGTCCAGCGGAGAGCCACGAGACGAATCGACGTAGCCCGACATTAAAATCATAGGCAAACTGGGCCGAATGTGGCGGGCAAGCTTAACTAGGTCCGTTCCCAAGAGCTTTCCTGGCATCATGACATCGCTTAGAACAAGATCGATTGCCTGATTAGACTGAATAATTGCAAACGCTTCGTCGCCGTTTGCAGCCGAGATCGTCTGAAATCGATGAATCTTCAAAACTTCCATAATGAGCGATCGAATATCAGGGTCGTCTTCGACCACCAATACGATTGGCGCGTTCTTTTCTTCAGGCGAAATGTTCGTTTGAGAAAAACCCTCATCAACAGCCTCGGACAATCTGTTTTGATTGATCCGCGAAACCTTGAGTCGCGCCAAAGGTAAACGGATCATCATTTTGGTACCCAAGCCGACGCTGCTTTCTACCGATACTGTACCCCCGTACTGTTCAGCAAAGGTATTCACCAGATTCAGCCCGAGGCCCGTTCCTTTTCCCATAGGTTTTGTCGTGAAGAACGGTTGAAAAAGATGTTTTTTGACATCATCTGACATACCGCTGCCGTTGTCAGACACAGAGATCAATAGTTCATCCGTCGCTTCATTGACCTCGTATTTTACTTCGACCTTCCCATCCTCTTTCACCGCATCGCGACTGTTTAGAACGAGATTGAGAAGCGAATTTTGCAGCAAGCCGACGTCAATTGTGATCGACAATCCCGGAGCATCATAGACTGAGCTTAGCTGGAGCCTTGCGGAAAGGGTGCGGCGACATAGATCTGCAAACTGATCCGAAAATTTATGCAGCTCAATACTCTCTTCGAGCGATTGATGACGTCTTGAGAAACTTAACAGGTTGCGTGCAAGTGAAGAGCCCCGATAAACGGCTCGCGATAAACTTTCCAAAATCGGTTCGAACTGTTTTTCATTGCCTAGTTTCATCCGCAAAAGATCGAGGTTTCCGGCGACAACAGTCAGCAGATTATTGAAGTCGTGGGCAATTCCGCTGGATAAGGTTCCCATCGTTTCTAGATGCCGAACACCTAAAGCGCGGTCGCGACTAGCCTCAAGGGCTTGCTCCGCGTTGCGCTGCCTTGTCACATCGAGAATCATCGAATTCCAACGAATCGTTCCATCGACTAGTTTTCTCGGCTGGCCCCAACCCTCTAACCATTTCACTTGTTTTGACTTCTTTGTGACAATTCGCCACCGGCAATGCCAACCGGACATATCTTTTGCTGACTTTTGAATCGACGCCGACATAACAGGAACATCATCCGTAACGATGAGATCCCAAATCGGCTTCGCATTTTCGAGCGCTTCTTCAGGGCTAATCTCCCAAATGTCGACGCACTTTCGGCTAACGTACTCGAGGATATCACTTCCGTCCGGCTTTACGTCGTAGATGAAAACGGCCCCCGGGAAATTCTCTGAAAAGTCCCGGAAGCGATCTGCAGCCGCATTTCCTTCATGAAGCTTAATTCCGTACTCTGACACAAACGCCTCCCGCTTTACCGGAAAGTGTGACCGTAATGGGCGCGCTCTACAAGAATTGTCTTTAATTATCAGAATTTAATTTTAGTTGCTCTGTATTGGTTGATTGGTCCGTTCTGGAACTTAGCCGAAGTGCCGCTTGTCTTTTCTAAAACGCCTGACCGAGAAATGAACTATTTTGGGACGGAAATTTATTACCTTCCCGCGCATCTTGCGTTTCGCGATATCATAGATATTGAGATATCGACGTGAGGGAAAATGCGGAGCTTTGCGGAACGTGTGTTGGCAATTCTTTCGGTGCTCATTTTCGCTGGCTTGCAGGCCGGCTGCGGCCTCTTCATGGGAGTGGGCACCAGTGCTTCAAGCTCGGTTCTCACCGACAGCGAAGCCCATGGGCAACTGCTCCTTCCGAGCCGGATTGTTGTTAACAATTCGCCGACCGTTGAAATTGAAATCACGTGTACGGGTACGTCCAAAGAATTTCTCATCATTAATACACTTTTGGCACAACCCTCGACATCTCCTCCCGAAATAGCAGATGCCGCCTGGCAAGCCTGCCCTGTTACTCCGTCCGTCGTCACCACGCCGGTAGTGAATGGTCAGAATCAGATTCAAATCTGGTTCAAGTCAGACATCGGCGTGTCGCCCGAACCGCAACCCGTCACGGCGCACAAGACAGAAAGCTACACCTTTCACCTTCCTGAAGCGGAGCTCGGTAGCGGCAACGGTTCGGCCTACACCCCCATCGAACTGACACCCACTCTTTTTGCCATCAGTGATCCCAACAACGATGTCAACGGTGCAAATGCGGGCGCGGTGCACCTTCTGAATCAGGCAGGAGAAGTGCAAACGACTTTGCGCGGCAGTTTCGCCGGCGATCGTTTTGGCTACGGGACCTTGCTTGCGAACGGAAAAATCCTGAAACTCACGAACGGTCGATTCGCGGTGATTTCACCCTATTCCTCTGCGGCCGCCGGTAGCATTCTCGAAGCCGGACAGGTCGCCGTTTTTGATTACTCCGGAAACCTAATTTTTAAAATCGAAGGCGACAACGCCGGTGATCGAATTGGGTGGAATGCAGTTTTAGAGCTCTCGAACGGAAATCTTGTGATTGCCAGTTCTTCCGACGATGTCGGAGGACTAACGGATGCCGGAAGTGTGCTACTCGTGAATGGCACAACCGGTGCCATTATTTCGAGAATTGAAGGTGACGTCGCCAATGACCAAACAGGGAAGCCAGGGTTTGGCTTCCAAGCCACTCGGCAACTGGCATCGGGTCTGGTCCTTATTCACAGTGTCTATGACTCGGTCTTTGGTGGACTGGCAGGGGTCGGAAGCATTCGCTTTATGAATCCTGATACGGGCGCCATCGTCTCGACGATTCAGGGTGACAACGCGGGCGATGCGCTGGGGTTCGACGGGATTGAAACGCTCGCCAGTGGCACCTTGGTCATTCGATCATTCACTGATGACGTGCCTTCTTACCCTAATGGCGGCTCCGTGATGTTTGTCAATCCAACGAATGGGGCCGTGCTGCAAACAATCAACGGCGGTAGCCATGAGTTTTTCCTAGGAAATGAAAACGTTGTCGAACTAGCAAACGGAAATCTGGTGGTATATTCGGGCTTTCACAGTTTGGATGGCCGAGCCATTCTAATTGATGGCGTCAGTTTTGCCGTCATTGCGACTCTCGTTGGAACCGGTGCCGGTTTCACAAACTTTTCTGACGAGGGTATTGTCGCCCTCGGCAACGGTAATTTTGTTGTCGTATCATCAAGAAACGAACCGACCGGAGTCTTTGGACAAGGCAGTGCGACGCTAGTCAACGGCGTGACAGGTGCGGTTATCACCAATGTTGTGGGTGACATTTTTGGCGGCTTTCAGATGAATGCCATGGCACTAGAAAATGGGAACTTCGTCGCCGCCTTCCCGAGCTACGGAGCCGCGGATGAGGGCCGAATGTATATCGTGAATGGCACCACGGGCGCCATCCTTAATACGATTGACGGCAGCACCGCCGATGACTTCACGGATCTTGATAGCAGTAGCAGTCTCGAATACTATTCGGCACGGCTACCGAACGGAAACTTTCTGCTCCGACTGCCATCCTGGGATGTCAATGGGCTCGTCGATGCAGGGTGCGCGCGGTTTTACAACGGGACCACGGGTGCCCTTTTAAGTGAATATTGCGGTGATGAGGCTGGCGACCGACTGGGCGCTGGGTCCGCACGTGCTTTATCAAATGGCAATGTGCTTTTTGGCTCGGGAACCGAGATTATCGGCGGCGCAGCTGTTGGGCGTGCGCAGTTGATCAACGGCAATACGGGCACACTCATTCAGACTTACGATGGAGCAACAGCGGGCGATCAACTGGGCAATATGATATTCGCTTCCAACAATGGCAACGCCGCGATTGTCGCCCCAAACTATGATGTGGGCGGAATTATCAACGCAGGTCGGATCATTGTTATCAATGGCACAACCGGTGCGATCCTTTCGACCATTGACGGCGAAACGGCGCAAGATAGCGTTGGCGGAGGTTCTTTCACAACCACTGCCAGCGGTGACTTTCTGGTCAACTCAAGTGGCGATGACGTCGACGGAAAAGTGAACTCGGGTAGCGTAATGTTGATAGACAAGCAAACGGGACTGTTGAAGTTTTCTGTCAGTGGTCCAACGGCCGGTGACGGAACAATCTACAGTACGGTTTTGTCCAATGGCGACTATCTGCTTCAGGCCTACGGTTCCGACAGCATGGGGATTTCCAATTCAGGAGCCTATATCTTAGTCCCGATGGATTAAGCTGGCGCGTTTGCGAACTGAGATGACGAAGCAGCGAGACATCTCGTGGTTTCACATTTTTCATAAAGCAAACTAACTAAATTAGTACAGGGAAAGATTTACTGTTGAACCAAACAAGCTTCCCGACATTTCACCAAACCTAGAGGACGTTGCGCCCCCATGAATTAATTGATGGGACCATTCCGTCTTTTACGGATCCGGTATCATTCTAGTACTCTTGCGCAGCTTCCAAGTTCCGCCTGTCCTTAACTTTAAATTTCTCGACTGTATTAGAACGATACAGATGCGTCGGGACACTCGACTATTCGGTCTATCGGCAACAAAATGTCCAACTGGACGTTCGCCGAGCGCGGGCCGGACGCCATGGAAATCGTCTGTCGCTCGGCGCGTCCATGCAGACAAATATCGTTTCGTGACGAAGCCAATTTTAGTGCGACGCCAAAATTTTCGTGAAACAATCTATCATCTAATACCGGTATTTTATTTATTACGGAGGCACAATGAACGGGAATACTAAAAGGCTGTCCCTAGCATTATTCTTAGGGTTAAGCGTTTTAAGCTCGAATGCTGTACCATCAGATGAGTTAAAAACGTTCCGCTTTTCTGGCCCTGAAAAGTCATCTTCAGATCAAGTAAAGCTCTATTGGCTAACAGCGGATGGTCTTCGTGCCGATAAAAACTTGTTCAATATGTATAAATGGGCCGAGGAGGGAAAGCTTCCGAACATTAAGAAATTAATGGATCGCGGGGCTCACGGCTATTCAATTCCAGCCTTCCCGACTTTGACGTCCAATAACATTGCAACGCTTCACACAGGTTCAACGCCTAAAGTACACGGCATTGTTGAAGGGGCTATGCGCTTAGAAGGCTACCCGTTAGAAAACGCTGTTATCAACGGCTTTAGTTCGACTTCAAAAAAAGTAGCACCAACCTGGGCGATTTTAGAAAAAGCCGGGAAGAAAACTGTTGTACTTTCTGTACCGGGCTCCACTCCTCCTGAAATCATCGAAGGAGTGACGATTCGTGGCCGCTGGGGCAATTGGGGTTTCGATGCTCCGGCTGTGATCTTTGAGCCAATGGCGAATTACGATATGCGCAAAGAAACAATTGAGGATTTCTATTTCAATACACTTGATAAAAAACTAACCAGGTTTGTTGATACCACGAAATCCGCCGATGGAAGTATCCGAGCTCCCTTTGAAGCACACGGTGCAACGCTGCATGCCTCGATTATTGATTCAAAGAAAGATCAAAAAACCGTCTACGACACCGTCCAGATTTCAAATGATAAAAACCCGAACCTCGCAAAGCTGCAGGAAGGTGAATGGAGTGACTGGTTTCCGATGGACCTAACTTACGACGGAAAAACCGTTGCATCTCAAGCCAAAGTTCGGGTCATCAAAATTTGGCCGGACGGAAGATTTAGAATTCGAGTCCTCTACAATTCGATCAACGCTTATATCGCCCAACCTGCAATGGTGGCCGAAGAACTCACGAAAAATGTGGGTCCAATGGTTGACTTCGTCGACAACTGCCTCTGTTTAGGGATGGCGCCGCAGTTGATTGTTGAACCTGAAGATAAAAAGGTCGCACTAGAAGAAGCGCGCATGTCGTGGAGATGGCATAAGGATGCAGTCGGATACATCTTCAGCAAGTGGAGACCTGATGCGATCATCCAAGATTTCTACACGCCCAATCAAATGTTGGTTTCTAAATGGTGGATGGGTGACGTAGATCCAAACCGCGCGGGATACTCCAAACAAAAGGCCGAGGAAAGCTGGAAAGATATTCTGGAAATGTATCAAGGTGTTGATGCCATAATCGGAAAAGCATTAGAAACAGCCGATGCAAACACTTTAATTGTTCTGTCGGCGCAACATGGAACGGCTCCCCTTTACAGAAATACTCGTCTGAACAATTTATTCGCGAAAAAGGGATGGCTAAAATTTTCGATCGACGAAAAAACAAAAAAGGCCTCTATCGACTGGAAAAACTCGAAGGTTGTCTTTCTTAAAATGGCGAACATCTACATCAATCCAGACGGCCTTGACGGCGACCATAAGCGCGCGAAAGGTCCAAAGTATGAAGCCCTTCGCAAAGAAGTCATCGCCGAGCTCGGCAAGCTTCACGACAACAACACAAAACCCGTGGACCGAATCGTCAAATGGGAAGACGCTGAATCAATGGGCCTACCAAAAGACCGCGTCGGCGATTTAGTGATTCAATCCACAACTGGCTACCGCATGTGGGAAGAAATGACTTCCGATAAAGTCGTCTTCACAACTCCGCGCGCAACGGGCTACAAAGAAGGGATGAATCCTAACGACCCATCAGTACAAACGCCCTTTATCATTGCAGGTCCGGGCGTTGAGAAAGGCGTAACGCTCTCCACAGCAATCAACCACATCGATCAGCTACCAACGATTCTCAAACTAATGAAGGTAGATGTACCTGATTATGTTGAAGGGAAACCTGTTCAAGAGGTCTTTAGTAAAAATCGCGTGATTGGCCATGGATACTAAGTCTTAATCCTAGGTTAAATCTATTCGTAACGCGCACTCATCGTGCGCGTTTTTTTGTGCAATGCGATCTGAAACTACGACCGCGAACCATTCATCAGTTTAGCTAAGATCCGAATCGCTGCCTCTTGAAATTCCTCTATCTGAGTTGTATCGACTGTCGCGTTGACGAACTTAAGCGGCTTAAAGAGCTGCACCGTCACTACTTGGTTCCTCTTTTTATCGTAAGCTGCAAAAAAGATCGCCGCATTTCCAATTTCTTCGAGGGCGCAAGGACCAAAAATCTTTCGGTTAGTCGCAACAGCAAGTATCAGTTTCGATTCCAGCTCGGGAACTGAAATTTGTCGCTCCCTGACAAACTTTCGAGCTTTACATTCGATCGTCTTAGTAATTTCACCACCGTAGGGTGCATGCATATTCTCAACGGTGCTTTTGATTGTCGAGATTTTCGCGTCGACAATCATTCTTCCCATATTCGGCGTCGGCGCCGAAACTAAATCCGCCTCACCCTCAATGTCGTTCGCCTGGATGGAAAATACCGCTGTTCGCATTGCTGAAGGATCATGTTCCTTCAATACAATTTGAACATCGGCCGATGATTTTCCGTATGGAAAACTGATTTTTTTTTCGGCCGACCAACTCGTTCCGCACCCAAAAATGGCACCTAGAATGACAGTTAACCGAAAAAAATTTTCTATGGACATTTTGTTCCTTCCGGCATTGAAACCCCAATCTTGAAAAGCGTCGACGACATTCAGGTCTTTAAGCAGGTAGTCCAACAGCTTGAATCATCGAAGGCAAACACATATAAGTCGCCCGCGCTTTTTATCATTGCTGGCTCAGCGAGGGAGATGCCTTACTCAGTCCGGCCACCTGCTAGTCCCCCGCTACTCAACATCGCATGGCGAAGGCTGGATCTTCGCGATAATTGGACGACGCCAATCGTGCGGGCTCTTTGATGTGATCCGCGACAGTCTGCTGATTCTTCTCAAAAATCTGATTTCGCAGTCGAGAGTCCATCAACAGAAACTGAATTGTATAGGCAATCGCTTCATGCCATTCCGGAGCGACCTGCCGTTCTGATCGGCCGATTGATTTTAAATACTTCATCACAGCCAGGTGTGAAAGTTCATGCAACAGGAAAGAGTGAGCTAAAGCATCACTCCACTTTAAGCTCCATGGACTGCGGCGCCCGACTTGATAAGCCGAACGGAAATGAGACTGAACTACCTCAAACTTGTCACTATCAAAATAGCCGTAGACCCGCGTCTTTTCCCCGCCGGTGCTTGCTAGAGGAAGGAAAACTTCATTTTCAAATTTCAAAGTGACATCAAGGGTTACTGGAGCAGCCATCTTTAAAAAGAAGTCCTCAAGTTGCCGAATCGCAACACAGGCGCTCTTCTGCTCTAAAGACGTCGCTTGCTCAATTCGAATTCGACTTGGATCGCAGGTTGAGTTTGTCTGAGCGGAATAACTGAGGGTCGGAGACAACAAAATGATAGCACCGAAAAATCCCAACAATTTCAATCTAGATGTATTCATTGATAAAACCTCAACAGGAAAGAGTTCGTAATTAACCAAGCCGCTCAAGATGACTTTTCATTCCGCTACGCAGACAATGTGCACCTGCCATATGCAGGCACCGTCTACAGGCACCGTTTGCACAGACCGTGCACTGTATCGCTGTATCAATAATATCTCGCCACAGAGCTAGTTTGATTTGAAATGCTCGCCCGTGATCACTCACCGTCTAACTTTAAACTCCGGTGCCAAATCTCGCCCCCAGCGCGGTCCCGATCTAGCCGAATTCCAAGTTCCGCCTGTCGTCCACTAATGATTGTAATGATACAGATGTGTTGGGACGCTCGAATATTCATTCCTGTCAAAAACTTGAACTATCTTTTGGAATTCGGAACGACGCTTAGCAATTCGATTTCATAGACAACGGCCGACTGACTTGGGACACCGGGCCGACTCCCAGCGCCGAATGCTTGTTCTGGCGCAAGATAAACAGTCCAATTGGCACCAATCGGAATCTTCTGAATGGCTTTTTTAAGCCCAGGTAGCAAGAGGTCGCGGTAGCGAAGTCTGAAACCTTTCGGATCGGTCCTCTGGTCGAAAATACTTCCATCGATTTGTTTCGCTGTGTAGCGCAGAATGATTTCATCGTCATCATTCAGCGTCCGTCCGCCGCCTGAGCCTGGCTTCATCTCTTCAATGAGTAACCCTGCGTCAAGAACACGGACGCCTTTTTTCAGCGCTACCGTAGCGATGTAATCCTGAGACTTCTTTAGCATCAAAGCAGCGGCAAGAAGTTCATTCTCACGTTGCTTTTGCTGAAGCTCCCCAACACGTTTGGACACAACAGTGGTATCAAGCTTTCCATCCGAGCGAATTCCGTCTTTTATACCAAGCGCGACGATCTCAGGATCGACATTGTCCTTCACTTTCGAAAGCTGTTGTCCGAGCGTAAAGCCAACAGCGTAGCTTTGCTGTTCTTTGTCGGTTTCAAGCTTCCCGCGATTGCACGCTGATAGAAGAACAGCCATGACGCCAGCAGAAACAGCGATCAGAAAAAAGCGCATCCTCATTCTCCTAACTACTTTCGAAATCGTCTCAAACCGAGTCCACGAACTCAAAATTCAAAACTTCGCATCTCATCTTGAGGCGAAAGCCACATACTGGTCAAAAGCAAAGAAAGCCGGCCGATAAGTAAGCATGGTTATCCGGCTTGCCGTTCTCGCTATAATTGCGACGTTGGTCTCGGGCTGCGGTCAGCAGCTAGAAGAGTGGGTTCGGGTCATTCGTCCCAAAAACGACTTGATCATTCCCTTTGAGGGACAGTCCGCGATCAAGGTATCGCCCGGCAACACTGTTTCGGCAGCCGGTGACGTTTCGATGAGGGCGCACGTTACGATCACAGATCGCCCTCTTTCAGGCGGGGATGTTTCAGGTCGAATTTCAGTGAATCGCCAACGGGGATCTGCGAACCAATGAGAAACCAGAGGTCGATTTGGGCGGGTTTGATCGGGTTCGTTTTTTCTACCTTCGTGTTTCCATTCGCCTCTTTCGCCGCCGACGTGCCACAAACATTTACACTCGATGGCCAGCTCTTTAACGATGCGACTGGCACCACAGCACTTCTCGACTCGAGCATTTCGATGAAAGTTCAGATCCTCGATGACGACCGAGTCTGCATTCTCTATGAAGAGACCCAAGTCGTTAACACAGTTTTTTCGAAAGGATATTTCTCGGTTCAGATCGGATCATCAGCTGGCGACCCGAAGCGTACAGGTAGTGACACGGCCAACGGCATGAGCACGATTTTTCAAAACATCAACAACATCAACGGAAAAAAATTGTCTGACAATACACCTTGTGCGGTCACGGCCACCGGCGGAAAGCGCCGCTATGTTCGCATCGCGATTTCTCCTTCGACTCTCGGAGGCGGAGCACGCACACTTTCACCGGATCTTACCATCGACTCGGTTCCAAATGCGATCGTTGCAGAAAGGGCCGAGAGTCTTCAAGGTTACCGAAGTACTGATATGTTGAAGGTCAATACGGCCAGCGGCAGTGCGCTTTCACAGACGAATCTTGAAAGTCTCTTTTCATCGACTACAAGATTCAATTCTCTATCAGCAGTCGTCGACGGTACAAGCACCAGCTACATGCGGACGTCTTCTGCAGGTGCACAGCTTCCTGTTTTCACAGGTGCACCAACAGCACCCACTCAAGGGTCGCTTTGGTTCGATACGTCCGACCAGAAGATGAAATACCGCACCGGAGTCGGTACAACCGAAATTCTTGGCACAAGTTCGGGTACGCTCACGTCTCTCACCGGCGATGTTTCAGCCAGCGGGGCCGGAGCCGTCGCAGCGACAGTAAATTTTGTCGGAACATCGACCGCTGCCAATGTGCATGCGGCTGAGCTTCTGGCCAATGCCGCAACTTCAGCGAACACGGCATCAACCATCGTCAAGCGAGATGCCTCAGGAAATTTCATGGCCGGCACAATCACGGGAAATCTTACCGGCAACGTCACCGGATATTCATCTTTGAACGTCTTAAAGGCCGGCGATACGATGACTGGCGATTTAAACTTTGCTTCAGGCAAGGGCTTTGTTCTTACTGATTCCGGCACCAATACGGTGAGTCTCTTTGCGCCTACAACCGTGACGACAAATTACGTTTTGAAATTACCCCCAGCTGTCGCGTCAGTGAGTGGCCAAGTGCTTTCATCAGACACGTCCGGCAATTTGTCGTGGACGAGCTTACCTGCGGCACCCGTCGGAAGTGTCGCGGTCACAGCCCCGATCACCAATTCAGGAACAGCAAGTGCTCCAAACATCTCGATTCCCGTGGCGACCGCGAGCGCCAACGGCTACCTCGCTTCCGCCGACTGGACGATTTTTAACAACAAGCTCACGTCGACATTGGCAAACGGAAGTATCTTCGTCGGCAACGGATCGAATGTGGCGACTGCTGTTGCGCCATCTCAAGACGCGAGTCTTACCAATGCCGGTGCGTTCACCGTCACTGGCCTTCGCGGTCGATCGATTTCTGCAACAGCACCCACCGACGGGCAGATTCTTAAATACGTGAATGGTACGACGACTTGGACCCCTGCGAACTTCGGCGCGGGAGATCTTTTGACGAGCGTTGGTACTTCGCAGTTTGCCTCGGCGTCGTGTGCTGCGAATCAAACACTTACCTGGACATCTTTGACCAATACGTTCACGTGCTCAAATATTGCGGGCCTTGATGCAGCTGCTGTCACAACCGGGACTCTACCTGTCGCGCGCGGCGGCACGGGTGCTGCGACGCTCACATCCGGAAGTCTTTTAGTAGGAGCAGACACGAGTGCCGTGACGACGGTTGCGGCTGGCAGCTCAGGAAATGTTCTCTACGGTACGGGCGCAAGTTCGTGGGCATCAGGTACGCCCGATACGGCTGGCCTCGTCGACAAGGCCAGCACACAAACCATCAGCGGAGCGAAATCCTATACCAACACCGTGCAATTAAACGCGCAAAACCCAGTCAGGCTTTACGATTCGACGACCACGAATTATGTCGGGATTCGTTCACCGGCGTCGGTAACGACCAGCTACACACTCAATCTTCCAGCAACACAAGGCGGAGCCTCAACAGTTCTCTCGAATGACGGTTCCGGAAATTTATCGTGGGCAAGCCCTGGCGTTTCGCTCTCAAGCCTGACCGCTGCGAGTGCAACCAACACGATCGACAGCTTGGACTTCGCTCAAAACTGGAACTGGTCAACAGCGACGACACAAAGCCCGATGTCGGTTTCGGCAAATGCTCTTACGACTGGATCACTTTTGAATATCACTACTTCAAGCGCTTCTGTGAATTCAACAAACGGTCTCTTAAACGTCGCCAATTCAAGCGCCACGACAACGGGCGTTTTAGCCCGGTTTCAGGCCAATTCTACGGCTGGTTCTGGAATGACCGTTTTGAATTCTGGCAACGTAGGGATTGGAATAGCGAATCCAACTGCAAAACTTCAAGTTGTCGGGAAATTTCAATCTGTCGCAAGTGGGGGTTCGGTCAGTGTATCGAATAACACTGGCGTGGTCGCAGCTTCAACCGCTGGCGGTTTAGCTATAGCAGGCACATCAAAGATTGGCCTTTTTACTTTGGGTGATGATTTTGCGGTATACAGCTACAGTGGAGTCAATTATTTTGGTGGAAATGTC
Source organism: Deltaproteobacteria bacterium (assembly GCA_017302795.1). Lineage (GTDB taxonomy): Bacteria > Bdellovibrionota > Bdellovibrionia > Bdellovibrionales > JAMPXM01. The sequence goes on from JAFLCB010000014.1 coordinate 63,346, forward strand.
GGTGTAGGAACTCAAACTCCATCAACAATTCTCGATATCAGTGGAGGTATGACCTATCGAGGTGTCGCCGCGGCCGCTGTTCCTCCAACGGCGGCGCAAGGCAAAATCTATTTTGATTCAACCGCAAACAAATTTAAAGTGTCCGAGAATAACGGTGCGTATGTTGATCTCGTAGGAGGCGGCGCATCTTTGAATGGGACAACAAGTGCTACGGTTACATTCTTAGGCATCGGCGCGGGAAACGGGACGCAAACCGGCCTCGGACCGACGGCGATTGGTTACGGTGCTTTACTTTCGAACGTCGATGGAAGCTTCAACACCGCTGTCGGTGCGGGCGCACTAAACTTAAATACTTCGGGCGCAACCAACACCGCGATCGGTCACGCGGCTTTGAATAAAAACCTCGTCGGAGAAGACAGTACGGCCGTTGGTGCGGGCGCGCTGAAAAACTCCTTAGCCAATGGAAACACGGCCGTTGGATCGAACAGCATGGAGATTTTGAGCACGGGCGCGACGAATACTGCGCTCGGCGACTGGTCAGGTCATGGTTTAACAACCGGCTCGTCCAACACGCTCATCGGCCAGGGCGCCGGAAGTTCCATCACCACCGGAACAGGAAACGTAGTTCTCGGTCGACACTCTGGCGCAGGAATCGCGACCGCTACAAACAATATTATACTTTCAGATGGTGCCGGTAACAATCGCGTGCAGATCGACGGTTCAGGCAACGTCGGGATAGGGACTACGACACCAGCGACATCATTGGATGTCGCTGGAGGAATGATTCGGGCTACTGGATGGGCAACTGCGGCTACTGGTTCCGGTTTGGAACTCGGATACCTTGGCGGAGGCTTATTGATGGCATATGACAGAGGCGGCGGTCTTTATAAGACCATGTCCTACAGTTCCTTATCACATGACTTCAAAATATCTGGCACATCAAAATTAGTTATCGATACTTCTGGAAACGTAGGTATCGGCACCGCTGCACCATCGTCGCTTTTACATTTACAAAAAGCTGGCTCTCTTGGCGTCATGATTGAGAATACAGCGTCGACAGGTTATGCCAATCTGTTTCTGAAAGGCGATGCCCGCCGCTTTGATATCGAAGTCGGTGCAAGTGGTGTCGGTGATATTCCCAATAAGTTTGCCATCTGGGATCAAACCGCTGGCGCGTATCGTATGACGATCGACACAGGCGGCAACGTCGGGATAGGAACAACATCACCGGGAGCGAGACTCGATGTTGCCGACACGGATACCACTACGAGTGCGATAATTGTTCCTCGCGCCGGCAACTTCACCGGCACCAATGTTGACGGAATGATCCGCTACAACACGGCTTCGACTCTTTTCGAGTTCCGCCAAAACGGATCTTGGGTGAACTACACGACTGTTTCTGACGGTCGCTTGAAAACCAATGTCGTTCCTGTGGTCGACGGTCTCGGTATCGTCAATCAGCTCAACCCTGTGTTCTATGATTGGGACCGCAGCAATCCAAAGGCTTCAGGCTTTGAAGACAAACACCAGCTGGGTTTCATCGCGCAGGAAGTTGAAAAGGTCCTGCCAGAAGTCGTTAACAAGGGCGCAGACAGCTACCGTTCGCTAGAGTATGGTAAGATCGTCTCTGTCGTCGTGGCGGCCGTTAAAGAGCTTTACAGCAAGGTTGTCGGCATCGCGGCTGACGTTGAAGCTCTCAAGAGCAAGAATACTGCTAACGAACGTGAGATCGCTTCCATGAAAGAAGAGAACCAAGCCCTCAAGGCGCGCCTTGAACAGCAGGAGCGAGAACTCCAGGCGATTAAACAAAAGCTCGGCCTGTAGGCCATTGTGAGGCGTCTCAGGGGCTTCTCAGGGCCGACTCACGCCAGTCGAATTTTCATGCGTTCCGCCAAAACGAACATTTATTTCAGTTTCAGCGTGCGATCTTTAGCGGTGTAATCGGCGTCGACCGTAACGTCGAGGTTATAGGTTTCGCCATCTTTTACGACCGTGCCAACTTCCGCTTTGTTTCCGTTCGCGCGGACGCCCGAAAGTTTCATGGTATTCACATCAAGGGTAAGGACTGTGAAATCGCTTTCGACTTTTACGTCGTCAAATATTCCGTCCTTCATTCCGAGATGCCCCTTCGCGAACTGAAAAATGTTTCGATCCGTAATCATCCCCTTTCGTTCAAATCGAAATATAATCGGCTCGGAGAGAACCCAGTCTTTGCGACTGATAAATTGAACGTTTAAAACCGAAGGGAAATTCGTGCTGAGTTTTTCCTTCACGCCGTTGACCACAGTATTGGAAATTTCCGCAGCACCCGTTTTCAGTTTCTCGGTCGCGACTTCAGCCGACGTACTGACTTCCTTCGCGACGAACTTGCAAGTTCGTGTCTCTTTAACAATTGGACCTCCGCGATCCATCGTGAAGCTCGTTATATTCAGATTGCCATCCGCCAATTTCTCGAAAGTGAATTTGCTCGCAGATTGCTCGAATACGTAGTGTCCGTGAAGTTTTCGGCCTTTGCAGCTTGAAACGTAGCCCGCATTCAACGTCTTAATTTCCATCTTTTGCATTTCGGCGGAGGGATCAAAACCGAACGTACCTACGATGGTATCGCGCACAATCGGCGTCGCAAGCTTGTTTGCAAGCATCATCATCGCACTTCGAACGCCCTCCGACTTATCTTTGATTTGACCATCAACGATGAGGCCTCCGGCATCCAACATGTAATTCGAAACAACGTAGTTAAAGAGGGATAGTTTTTTCTGGTCGATCAATTGAACGTGCTGACCGACTTCTTTTCTTTCAAGCAATAGACCATCAACGTGCGGTTCGTTTTTGCCTTCCGCAACTTCGTCGGCCGTCGCTGGGCACGAGTACGTGGCGGTCATCGGCGCGCAGTCCGAGCTTTCACTCGCGACGAGAGCTAACATGCTCTCGACCGTTTCTTCCGGTTGCGGAGTCGCGGCTGACTTTGCCGAGAATTCGCCGCAAGCGGTTTGGAGTACCATCGCGCTAAGAATTGTGGCGATCCGAAAGGAATTACGAAGATTAGAATTTCCTAGAAAAATCATGATCGAGGACCTCGTTTGATGCGCAGGAATTTTGAACGACGCTTTGAATTGCATCCGCTGATCCACGGTCGGGACCCTTATGAGTTTGCGCCGAGGGAAAACTGCGGCTTGGTCTGAGTAATGCCTTCACCTACCGTGACGGAAAACGGCGACCAGTATCTATATCTCCGTGAAGCCTGGACGCTTTTGGCCGTATGGACGAGGCTGATGGCTCTGAACCAGCGTCAGCATCCATTTAGTTTTGGCACGCACCTTTCATATTGCTTCTCATATTGCTTCGATCGAAATCGGTCATTTCAACCGGGAGAGATTACGTGAAAAAACTGGTGCCATTCGTCGTCTTTTGCTGCCTGTTTTCGGCCGACGCCTTCGGCTATGCTTATAAGTCTAACGTGGCAAGCGAGAAGGTCGGGCTTACAAAAGAGAGCTGCGTACAGCGATTGATCGAGCAGCGAATGACCGACTTGAAGAACCCTGATTTCGTCATCTCAAGGGTAACGAACACAGGCACACCGGTAAATTTTCTCGCGCGGAGTGATGACTATTACTCGTTTGAGGTAGTCGTTGCGAACGTGAAGATGAACGGGCATATTTTTGCTCAGGTAAACCAGTCGGGCCCCTTGGAGAATCCCTTTGTATGTCGGTATTACGAATATCTTTCGGGCCAGCCTTTTCCTGGCTTCACATACAATCGAAGCGTATTCTCGATTTCGTTGGAAAACGGTACTGTTGTCACCGACCTTCGCTAAAAAAACAAAGCAACCTGCCTCGCGGACTGCCGACATTCTGATTCTTCTCGAGATCTCGCCGTGAATGAAGTTGCTGACCTCTAGTCGAACGGTCTGCCAGACCCTTTGACCTGATACCCGATTAGATTCCCTTTTTTGGGATGCTCGACGACATTGTTTTAATTGCGATCATTTTGGACTATCTGTTTAACCGCCTCGATCAGGAGATTTTGCTTTCGCATTGCAGGGGCTAGTTTACCGGCAGATTGGCGCCGCCTTGTCCTTCTCGCACAGGTAGGCTCTCATTGCGGCGTTTTCCCGGTTCAGCTTTTCAATTTCAGCCTTAAGCTGGTCAGCTTCCGCTTTAATAGCGATTAAAGCCGCTTTGTCAGCCTTCTCTGCCTGCACAGACGCGATCTTACGGTCTTGGGCATCATTCACATGCTTAACGCCGAGAAGCTCGTTATAAAGCTCTTGGACGGCTTTAATGAGCGGAGAAATAAGTTCGGAGTATCTGACGCCGTAACGATCTGTTTTTTCATCGTGAGTGACTATAGAGGTCTTTTTGCTGTGCCCGACTTCTGCAATTGCCTGCTCTGCTTCTTGAGCAATCAAGCCATAGTGAACGTCATTATCAACACCGGTATTCCAGCGGTAAGAAACGGGGCGCAGCCGATTGATGAAATCCAAGCCCAAGTCTGTGTCAGAAATATCTTTTTTCTCTCGACGATCCGACGTATTGATGACGCCATTGGTGGCATACACTTCCGTGAATCTATAGGTCGCGTTGCCAAGCGTATAGGTGTTGTTGGCAGATGGCGAAATTACGCCGGCCACTTGCAATGTCGTCTGCGGTGAGGTGGTGCCGATACCGACGCTGCCTGCGTTCAAAATTGTCATTTTATTTGTTGGCACGGCCCCTGTGCGAAAGTTGATATCACCTGCGGCGTTCCCGTTGTCGATATAGATGCCGCCAGGGCCGTTCGAGTACCACTGCGAGATGGATCCCGCGCCCGCACCAGAAAGCTGCAATATCATATTGTGCGTTCCGTTGGCCAGCGCCAGGGTCGACAATGCGCCAGCACTCTGATCAGTGTTGCTAATCGCAAGAGTTGTAGTGGTGTCTTGATTTTTACTAATATGTAATGGCGTCAACGGACTTGTAGTCCCTATCCCGACGTTGCCAGCAGTATCGATCGCCAGACGATACGCACCAGCGGTTTGATCATAGATGGCAAACTTATTTGGGATATCCGCAACACCACTTGCTCCGACTTCAATATCAAAGCGACGGGCATCGCCTTTCAGAAACAGATTGGCATAGCCTGTCGATGCAGTGTTTTCAATCATAAGGCCTAGAGAGCCAGCTTTTTGCAAATGTAAAAGCGACGATGGTGCAGCAGTGCCGATGCCTAGGTTGCCGCCGAAATAGCTTGGGGTCGAGCCAGCGCTATAAATAGCCCAATTATTTGTTCCACTGCTGAGATTGTCCACATATAAGCCATAGGTATTGGTGATTGTGCCACTCACTAGAAATGGATTGGACACGTGGTATCCAATTGCAGAAGTCATATTTTTTCCGACTGAAGATTGGTTAATTTCTGCGTTAAATCCTATCACTCGACCAGAGTTGACTCCTGATGCCTCGGGGCGGGATTTCACTCCGATCATATCAGCAGTTTGGTCAGTGGCCATTGCGATGGGAAGTGCTGTGATTGCCGAGCGAGTCGTGCCACTCCCAGCAATTGCATAGAGTGAATAGATATCGCCAGACACCGAGAGCTTTGTCGTCGGGGTTGTGTTGCCGATCCCGACATTTCCTGAAGAAGCAATTTTAAATGCAGTTCCCGTTGTTCCCGTAGTTGTATCAACACGGAAAAGATCGGCAGATTGTCCAGCGACACCATTGATTGCGAGTGGTACGGATGTAGAATTCAATGATCCAACATTCAGACGGGCGAGTCCCGGACCGCCTGCAACACTAACCATTCCTCCGGTGCCTACCATCTGAACCATAGCACCAGTTGACGAGCCCGCTTTGAAGACGACCCCTGATGTTGATGATTCAACTTGAAATATCCCGTTTCCTGTATTTGCGCCGTACGCATGGAGGATGGACGTCGGACTCGTCGTGCCAACTCCGACATTGCCGGAAGAATCAATGCGCATTCTTTCAGAAGGCGGTGTCGGTGCTCCCGTGCTTGTTCCGAAAATGACGGGTGTATTGTCGTAGGCAGCAAGCCAGGTTCCCAAAACAGCGGGTGCCACGGAGCCGCTGCCTCGAAGCCCCACAAAACCAGCTTGAGTGGCGCCAGAATAAAAATCTACACCTGATGTTCTGCTCCAAGAATTGTTTTCAGTTCGGATTTGGCCATCGCCAAAACCTGCGTTGTAAATCGTGAGGGGAGCACCTGGACTGATTGTTCCAATCCCCACATTCCCGGTGTTGTAGTAAATGTCAGATCCCGTGGTGGTCCATTGACTACCGGTGAGCGCAGTCCAGGCCCCGTCACCGCGAAGGTAGGTCGTCGAATCAGCAGTACCACTTCCAAGTCGCGCGCTTGCAACCGTGCCTGTGGAAATCGCGGACGCTGGTAGCCCACTGATCGCAGCACACATCCAACGATCACCGACAGAACTCCAGTATGGCATTTGAGCCGCCGTGCAACCAGCAGCGTCGGCCACATCGGCAGAATACGCTGTCGTTTGCAGAGCGCCGGTGATGCGCGAATCATCTCCGGCTGCAACAGTATTTGCAGCTGTGCCGACATTCACCGTCAAAGCAGGAGTTGTCGAACCAGTTGCAACCGACAAATAAGAATTCGCACTTGTCACATTGGTCACTGTGCCCGCGTTACCGGCAGACCACTCAAGGCCGCTAGCAGTTGCGGAATTTGCACGAAGCACATGACCGTCGGTGCCAGCGGGTAAGCGCACATGTGATGTACCATCGCGCGAAAGCAAATCACCTTTGGTCGTGAGGGGTGAAGTGAGTTTGGCATCAAAAGTATCGTACTGGGCTTTTGAGATCGTTCCGCTGGTCACACCAGCACCACTGGCGAGTGGCACATTTAAAGTGTGTACGTCGCCAGAAGAAGAAATCGCAGGTGCTGTGCCAGTACTTCCGGCGGCAAATGTTTGTGTGCTTCCTGTTTGGCCCCCCAGTGAACCAAGACCAGAACCGGCAACACCTAGCGCCTGCCAGCTACTACCGTTATAATAATTCAACGCATTGGTGGTGGTGTTGTAAATTTGTAGGCCGTTTGCTGGTGTTGCGATCGCATCGCGCTGGACTGTCGTCATGCGTGGGAGCAAAACGCCTTTGCTGGTCGATGCGACATCGAACAGTGCACTGGCATTTGGTGTCGCGGTACCGATGCCGACGTTGCCTGCAAAATAGTTTTGATCGGCGATTCCAGCCTGATAGATTCCAAACTTTGTCCCGGACGGATTGCCGCTGGTTCCTTCAATATAGAGTCCATATGAATTGCCTGTTACTGTGCTTACTATTTGATTGTTAATGTAGACACCGGTCACCTGATCGGTTGAACCACCGAAAACTCCAACGTTGAACTGAGCTCCTGTGGTATTGGACCCTGTACCGCTTGTTCGGTAGAGATTGAAAATGCCAGCATAGTTGCCGTTGGTACTTTCGATATTCAGTTTGGATCCAGGATAAGGTGTAGCGATTCCGATGCCGACGTTGCCGGAAGTGTCAATAGTCAATCGGTCAAGATTATTTGTTCTCAGTGCAAACGGGTGATTGCTTAGAGTGCCAGCAAACCCGCCGGCCCCATTGCCGCCGCCAGCCGTGTCTAAGGTACCCAAAACTGTCTGGAATGCGCCCATGTTCGTATTATCAACTCGAATAAAGGAATTTGTAGTTGATGAACCTTTGATATGTAACTTTGTCTCTGGGATTCCATTGCCAATACCAACATGTCCTGTGGATGATCCATTCAAGGAAAGATATTCGCTATCAATCCACAAAGGCTTATAGGTTGCTGTTCCCCGATCAATTGCTCGGAAGACGCCTGCTCCCGCTGTATAGTACATCTCTAGGCCGGCACCGGAGCTTGGTGTTGATGCGTTTCCAGTCGAACGTATCACTCCAATACTATCCAATTTTGCAGATGGCGTCGCAGTCCCAATCCCCACATTCCCAGTGTTGTAGTAGATATCAGAACCGGTGGTGGTCCATTGACTGCTGGAAGGTGTCGTCCAACCTAGTGTCCCGGCAGCGTCGACGGTGACAAGAGTTTGGCCAGAAGCACCGACAGCACTGGGCAGGGTCAAGGAATAATTCGTTACAGCGGCTGGTGCTTTGAGTTCAACATAGTTGGTGGTTGCATCGCGTAGGCGCACAGCGGAAGACGATACTTGTCCAGCCGAAAAGCCGCCGCTGCCATCTCGGCGAACAATCGCCGAGGCCGTATTCGCACTGGTCGAGGCATTTGCAAGCACCGTCGCTGCATTGACATTCGCGGCTGTTGAACCGCCAACAAAGGCTACGGTTGCTGCGACAGATCCGGTTCCGGACGCAGTCACGTCTCCTGTCAAGGCAGAGATCCCAGATGTGCCCGTGGTCAAGGTCACAGGTCCACCGCTGCTTTGAAACTTCAGCTTCTCATCGGTTGAGTCATACCAGATCGATCCTTGCGTCGGTGTAGAGGAAGGTGCACCAGGTAAAACCGGAAGCTGTGCGCCTGTCGACGAGGTCGAGCGCATGTACGATGTGCTTGTGCCATCGACCAAAGCCGAAACAGCAGAGAAGCGCGCGGAATTTAAAAACAGATTTTCTAAATTGCTCTGGGTCAACACAGTGCCAGCAGCTGTGTTGACTTGTAAGAGATTCGAACTGCGTAGCCCTTGAATTGATTCCGCACGCTCGGCGATCAAAGCATTCGGAACAGAATCAATAGTTAAGTCGGGCGAGAGCGTGCGCGCAGCTCCGCCTAAGGAAGACGGGGAAATGATCATTCGCACATAGCGCCGTTTGCCACCGACCGGTGCGACGATACAAGGCAGACCATCGGCCAGTGCTTTACCTGAAACCGGCGCCATGTTCGAAAAAATCGTCGTCATGTCATTGCCCGAGTCGCCAGAAGCAGAACGCTTGGTTGCTCCGACCGAAGAGCCGACTTGCATCGAAAAATAGCCATCCGATGCCGACGTACTGATCGTTTGCTGTTCTTCGTAAAGCACGCACGCTTTGTCATCGTCGAGAACTTGCAGTCGCACGCTGATGGAGCCATCTTTCAGTGCCGTGGTTCCTTGCGGGTCGCTAAACAATCGACCATCTAAACTAAAAGATTGCGGCACATCAACCGCCAACGCCACCGAGGCAGAAAGGCCGAGCAACGCCGCCGAGATCGCGCGAACGGCTGCAGTTGCAGCCGCGCCAGCTCCGGTCAAGACGAGGCCGATCACCGATACCGCTCTTGGCTGAGACGGCTTGGCTAAGAAAGCCTGTGCTGATACCTGCCGCTTACGTGCCATACTGGACTTTTCGACAGTAAATTAAGAAAAGATAAGCGCAATTTGCAGTTGGCTCGCCTTCAGACGGCCGTTTCTCAACACCGAACGATTCAGCGCCTCACGACGAGACATTCTGAAAAAGTATTTGCAGCTCGTGTGTTAAGGGGGACAGATCGCCGCATTTTTTTCCTTGCTGCAAAGGTAGGCCTTGATAGCAGCGTTTTCTTGTTCTGCTTTTTGAGCTCGGCTTTCGAGTTCGGCGATCTTACGCTCTTGTGCATTTTGTTGCGCCTCAATACCCACGATCTTTCGGTAGAGCTCTTGCACGGCTTTAATCAGCGGCGAAATGAGTTCGGAGTATCGAACTCCATAACGATCTGTTGTTTCATCGTGAGTCACGATTGAGGTCTTTTCACTGCGTCCGGTATCGGCGATCGCTTGTTCCGCTTCCTGCGCAATCAAGCCATAGTGGACATCACTATCGACACCTGTGTTCCAGCGATAAGAAACCGGGCGCAGCCGATTGATGAAATCTAAGCCTAAGTCGGTGTCGGAAATATCTTTTTTCTCTCGACGATCCGACGTATTAATTACGCCATTGGTCGCATACACTTCTGTGAATCTGTAGGTTGCATTTCCAAGCGTGTAAGTATTGTTGACCGAAGGCGAAATGACGCCGGCCACTTGGAGTGTTGTCTGCGGTGAGGTAGTGCCGATACCGATGTTGCCGGAAGTGGCGATCGTCATTGCCGTCGTCGTCGGCGGATTTCCGTTGACCTTAAAACGCATTTCCGCAAACGACTCTAAGAGTGACGGGTTGCCTTCAACAATCCTAATGAAATTTCCGCTATAACCAGCCCACACGGCACTCGAGCCAGTCGTGTAAGTTCCCATACTACCACCGGCGACTTCTAACTTAAAATTCGGTGTCGCGGTCCCGATACCTACGTTGCCTGATTCAGTGACACGCAGCCGTTCGGCACCATTGGTAGCAAGCTTGATGGGAGCATTTGAATAATTCCAGATATAACTTTCGTTGGTTGAGTTATTGTGACCGACGGATATGGTGCGTGCCCCCCCGCTATTAAATATTGCCATTCCGTTCGCCGTGCTTCCGGCTGTGTTTTGAATTCGAAGACCTTCAAGGTCGTTAGAGCCGTCGGAATGCGTAATTCGCAGAGGTGCATCTGGAGTGGTTGTCCCGATGCCGACGTTGCCACCCGTGAAGTAGCTGTTTCCTGAAGCGTTAAGACTTACAGCTAAACTGGATCCTGATGTGGACAAATCAACTCTGCCATTTCCACCTGTCGTTTTGGCACTGAATACTTCCACTCCCCCGGCCTTTCCGGAAAAAAGCGTGTTATTTAGGCCAACAAAGTCGGCATTCACTCGTATACTAGAGGTGAGTTGACCAGAGACTTTGGCAGACCCTGTTACTTCAAATTTTTCTGTTGGCGCCGTGGTCCCTATGCCTACATTACCTGATGCATCGACTCGGGCCCGTTCTGAACCACCAGTAACTATCGAGATTACATCGGCTACTGGATTTTGCAGGCCGGTGTTGTTGTCATCCTTAAAGGAATAAGCGGGATTGGAGTTAGTTGGGGTCAATGACAAACGAAAAGTTCCAGAGTCCGATCCATTAAAGGACGCCGGAGAGGTTGATGCATTCAGGAAGATTTGCGCTGCCGAACCACCAGCGACAAAGCTCATAACATTGGCAGAATCTAAGTTCAATCCGGTATTAGTTGATCCGGTGAAAGAAAAAGATGGCGAAGAAGAATTGCCACTAGGAACTAATATTCGTCCAGTTCCACCGATTTGAAGCGCTGCTGTGGGGCTGGTTGTCCCTATCCCAACATTTCCTGATTCGAGAAAGGTCATCATGCTTCCTGCCCCCATCCCACCTGAATCCTCGTGCCAAAGATGTAACTTTCTGCTTGGTGAAAATAGACTGGTCGATTCATGAATTATTGAGAAAACTGCAGTGCCACCAAGATCAGCAAAAACCAACTTGTCGTTGTTCGCTCCATTTTGAATTTTGATATCTCCATTATACAGGCTTAGTTTTTCGGTGGGTGACGTAGTCCCAATCCCCACATTCCCGGTGTTGTAGTAGATATCAGAACCAGTGGTGGTCCATTGACTGGTGGGTGGCGCGGTCCATGCCCCATCACCGCGAAGGTAGGTCGTCGAATCAGCCGTGCCACTTCCCAAGCGTGCGCTTGCAATTGTACCTGTGGAAATCGCAGAAGCCGGCAGCCCATTGATCGCAGCACACATCCAACGATCACCAACAGAACTCCAGTAAGGCATTTGTGCAGCGGTACAGCCTGCAGCGTCGGCCACATCGGCAGAATACGCTGTCGATTGAAGAGCTCCGGTGATGCGCGAATCATCTCCAGCTGCCAAGGTGTTTGCTGCGGTACCGATGTTTGCTGTAATCGCTGGTGTCGTGTTGCCATTTGCGACTGATAAATACGAGTTCACGCTTGTCACGTTCGTAACTGTACCAGCATTGCCTGCCGCCCATTCAAGACCGCTGGCAGCGGCAGAATTTGCGCGCAACACATGACCGTCGGTGCCTGCGGGCAGGCGAACATGAGTTGCGCCATCGCGCGACAGCAAATCACCTTTGGTTGTCAGAGGTGAAGTAAGTTTCGCTGTGAAGAGATCGTAATCTGACTTTGTAATGGTCCCGCTAGTCACACCTGCACCACTGGCCAGTGGCACATTCAAGGTGTGAACGTCACCTGCCGACGCTATTGCTGGAGCCGTCCCTGTTGCACCAGCAGCAAATGTTTGCGAGCTTCCAGTTTGACCACCCAGTGAACCAAGACCAGAGCCTGCGACACCTAACGCCTGCCAGCTACTGCCGTTGTAGTAGTTAAGCGCGCTCGTGGTTGTGTTGTAAATTTGCAAACCATTGGCCGGTGTCGCGATCGCGTCACGTTCGACTGTGGTCATCCGCGGCAGTAAAACACCCTTTGTGGTTGATGCGACATCAAGCAGTGCACTGGCGTTTGGTGTCGTCGTTCCAACGCCAATGCTTCCGGTATTAAAGTAAATGTCAGCACCGTTATTAGTCCATTTGCTACCGACATTTGGATTGGCCCAAGCCAAGGTACCTGAAGCATCGGTCGTAACAAGAATCTGCCCAGCACCGCCGACTGCGTTTGGTAGAGTGAGTGAATAGTTGGTCACCGCATTAGGTGCTTTTAGCTCAACGTAGTTGGTCGTACCATCGCGAAATCGCATCGCAGAAGTCGAAACGTTGCCAGCAGAAAAACTACCTGCGCCATCTCGACGAACAATCGTCGATACTGTGTTCGAGTCGGTCGAAGCATTAGCTAAAACAGTTGCTGCATTAACGTTCGCTGCCGTTGAGCCGCCGACAAAAGCCACGGTCGCTGCAACTGAACCATTTCCTGAAGCAGTTACATCTCCAGTCAATGCAGAAATCGCTGCCGTTCCCGTTGTCAAAGTCACAGGTCCGCCGCTACTTTGAAACTTCAATTTTTCATCTGAAGAATCAAACCAGATCGAACCTTGCGCGGGAGGCGTCATCGGCGCTCCGGGCAAAACCGGAAGCTGGGCACCAGTGGTGGAGTTCGACCGCATGTAAGCCGTGCTTGTCCCATCCACAAGATTAGAAACTGCGGTGAACCTAGAGGTGTTCGCAAAAAGACTTTCTAAATTACTTTGTGTCAACACGGACCCGGAGGCCGTATTCACCTGAAGAAGATTTGAGCTTCTCAAGCCTTGAATCGATTCCGCTCTTTCCGCGATCAACGCATTTGGCACTGAATCGATCGTTAGATCTGGAGACAAAGTTCGCTCGGCGCCACCAAGCGAAGACGGCGAAATAATAATGCGCACAAAGCGACGTTTTCCTCCCACGGGCGAAACGATACACGGCATTCCGTCCGCAATTGCTTTGCCGGAAATAGGTGCCATGTTCGAAAA
>JAFLCB010000015.1 GCA_017302795.1 Deltaproteobacteria bacterium
AATTGGATGGGGTGCCAGGACTCGAACCTGGGAATGACAGAATCAAAATCTGTTGTCTTGCCAACTTGACTACACCCCAACACGGGACTCCCAAGCGAGGTCAAAGCGGGCAGACCAAGTGGTCATCAGCCTAGTTCGTTTGGATGTACAGATTTAGGGAAATAGCTGGAAACAGGCAAGAAAAATTCGAGTGATGGGGAGTCCGACCAAGGTTTTCTCCCCATCACTCTTCGAAATGAACCCAAGGATTAAGCAGGGCCCGGGTTCAAAAGGTGTGTTTGATTAAAAAAGCGGCACGGCGCGACATCGATCGGGTATCGCCCGATCATCTATGGGCCAGCGTCGACTAGTCGTCGTATTTGCGGCGAACCGCCTCTAACGAACTAGACATAGACGTGATCTCTTTTTCGTAAGCCTCGAACACCATCTTTTCGATGTGTGCACGGGTCTCTTGATTCAAAGGATGAGCGATATCTTTAAACTGACCGTCTTTGCGCTTCTTAGACGGCATCGCAACGAAGAGTCCGCCGGTGCCTTCGATGATTTTAAGATCGCGCACGACAAAGCAGTCATCGATGGTGATCGAGACGTACGCCTTCAAGCGATCTTCGTTTACGGGAAATACCTTCACCTCGGTGATAACCATGGCGCTCCTCCAAAGTTGCGAATCGCGGATGCCTGATATGCTTGTCACAGCATAACGGAACTTTAGTCGGGGCACTTAAACTAAGAGGTAAAGTGTTTCATCTTGAGACAGTGTATGTGATTTATTCTTTGATTTCGATCCAATCGTCTTGAATCGGCTTACCAGTTTTCTTGATATTTGGATCAAGCGATTTCCTTTCCGGTTAAAGGGAGCGTCACCACGAACCGCGTGTTTGATGACTTTGCATCGTAGTAGATTTTGCCGCTGTGGCTTTCCACCAAGCCCTTTGAAATGCTTAATCCTAGCCCGGTGCCGTGTCCCACAGCTTTAGTAGTAAAAAATGGTTGAAACAGTTTCTCTACCAATTCCGGCGGAATTCCTAAGCCTGAATCCGTAACGCTGAATTCGATGTTGCCTCCTACCTGTTGAAGATCGAGGCGAACCCATTTTTCCGGAAGTTCCTGGACTTCGTCCAACGCATTGTTGAGTAAGTTCAAAAGAACCTGCGAGATTTGCGATTGGCGGCAAGCCAAAGTCTTGTCACCGATGTCACCATAGTTCACATCAAGCCGTACCTCGCGCGCTTTGAACTTTTCATGGCAGAAAGCGACAGTTTCTTCGACCATTTCTCGGATGACGGGATTGCCAGGAAGGTCTTGCTCACCCGCTCGTGAAAATGCCAGTAGGCCAGTCGTAATTCTAGCGATGCGGACCGCGGTGCCAGCGATCTTTTCAAGTTCGAGCGCGATTTTTTCGCGATTGAAGTCAGGTTGCTGAACGAGGGTTCGAACGGTGCCGCACTTTCCAACGATAATTGAAAGGGGATTATTTATTTCGTGGGCTACGCCACCTGCCATTTCGCCTAGCGCCGCCATTTTCGAGTTCGCAATCATCGCAAATCGCATTTCTTCGACTCGCTTTTGTTCGGTCATATCGATAAAAGTAAAAAGTATTTTAACGGTCCCATGGCCATCTATAAGCTTTACGGCTTGAACGCGCGTCCATTTTCTTTGATTGTCGAACTGGTGCTGAACTTCCAAGTTCCGATCGGCGTTCGTTTCACCCGATAGCTCTCGCCGGATTCGATTGTGAAATTCAGCGGGAAGAATTTCGAATATCGACGCGGGGTTCGCAACAGTCCTGTTGTGGGATTGAGGTTTAGATTGCACCAGGGTTTTTATGGCATTGTTTTGGAAGACGATTTCACCGGATTCTTCGACTAGAATTTTCGCTACCGGCGATGACTCTAAAATTGCTCGAATTTGTTGTTCACGGTTAATGAGTTCTTTTTCGACCGTTTTGCGGGATTTCTCATAGGAGCTTCCGAGGAAGTACGCTCCGACGGCAGTTGTTGAGATCAAAAAGGCCTTCGCCGTACTGTAGCGTTCAGGGTTAGGGAATGCAGCCGTCAGGCCTTCTTGCTCGGCCAACCACACGATGGTGACTGTGGAGAGCGTAAATGCGAGTCCTGTGATTCCGCCGTGCCGTCCGTTCAGAAGAAATCCAATTACTGGAATGAGCACGAACACGATAGCCGCTGGTGCCGCAATGCCGCCGTTCCCAAATGCAGACGATGCGCCAATCACCGAGATCAGAAAGAGAAACAATGTTGCCAAGACTTTGTGGGGGATCTTTCGTTTTAACCAAAACGGAAAAGTGAGCAGTATCATTCCGCAGGTGAAATTAATTGTAGTGGTATAGATGTTAAACGGGGCAATCGAGTATCGTGTGATGACACCTAGGGAAGCGAGCGCGCCGATCCATATTGCCGAAGTGCGTAATACGTTGAGGCGAAATAAATTCTCAAGCGGCGCGTGTTCCACGGTATCTCCATTGATCTCGAGAAATCCAATGAACTACATTGCACATTGCCATAGATTCTAATTTGATCGCGAAACGTAGGGGGAATCTTAATGTTAGATCTTCGTTTACTCAAGTCAGAAATGGAAGCGGCCACCGGGACTTACTCAGAGCTGCGTTACCAAGAAAATGTCGACATTCGTTTGGCCCTTCTCAATGGTCAGCTTGTCACAAATCTTCAGGAAAGTTCTCGCGGTGTTTCGGCACGAGCCTTTAGCGGTGGCTACTGGGGCTTTTCTTCGCATGTTAGTCCGACGAAAGAATCTGCGTCGTCGGCGTTGAAAGAGGCTGTTCGGAATGCGACTTTCCTGAGTGGCCGAAAGAAAAAGCACGCAAGTCTTTCGCCAGCTAAAGGCTTAAATTTTGAGAAGAGCTACGCCAGTGGTCGTGCTCCGCTGAACGCTTCGGCATGGATTGATTTTTTGAAAGGAATCGATTCGCTGATCACCTCGACTTACAAGGATCTGAAGGCTCGTTCCGTCACGCTGGCTGCATTGGATATGGAAAAACATTTTCTTACATCGGACGGAGCGCTGGTTCATACTTTGGTTCCACGGGCGCATTTGATCGTGTCGATGACAAAAGACTCTAAGCAAGGTCCCGTTCAAGCTCGCGACAATCGCGGCGGTTTAGGGCAGCTTCAGGACCAAGTCGTTCCTGATCCAGCCAACTACGCCGCTTGGTTAGATGAAATTTATCAAATGGTGAGTAAGAAATCCGATGGCATTTTGCCGGCTTCCGGAGAACACGATGTGATACTGGCTGCCGATCTCGCGGGAATTCTCGCACATGAGGCCGTTGGGCACACCGCGGAGGCCGATTTAGTTTTGGGTGGTTCTGTTGCGGGTGATTGCCTCGGTCGTCAAGTCGCAAGCCCCTTGGTTTCATTGGTCGATTTCGCTCATACTTACGAGGGCAAAGTGGCGCCTCAACCAGTGCATGTTGACGATGAAGGTGTCGACGCAAAAGACACCGTGATTATCGAAAACGGGATATTAAAAACATTTATGAACAATCGAGAAACCGCATCGCATTTTGCTCAGCCGGCGACGGGCCACGCACGCGCGTTCACATTTGCCGACGAACCGCTGATTCGAATGCGCAACACGGCCATTTTGCCAGGTAAGTCGAAGCTTCCTGCCATGATTTCGTCGATCGAAAATGGTTACTACTTGAAGAAAGCGGGAAATGGACAAGCGGACACGACGGGAGAGTTTATGTTTGCCGTCGGGTTTGGGTACGAAATTAAAAACGGAAAACTGGGTCGACCGTTACGAGATTCGACTATTTCTGGCGTCGCGTTTGATATGCTGAAGTCGGTTTCAATGGTCTCGGACGATTTTGAATGGGAATCATCAGGTTATTGCGGCAAGAAGCAGCCGATGCCTGTCGGAATGGGCGGACCTGCAATCAAATGTCGTCTCCAAGTGGGAGGTCAGTAATGGTTAACTGCACAATAGAACAGGCAAAGAAAATCATGTCGACTGTTCAAGCTGCGGGTTTTGATAAAGCAGAAGTGATCATGACCGCATCTGATATGACTGAAATGCAGGTCGATGCAGGGGATGTTTCGCTGATGCGCAGTACGGAAGATCTTGATCTTTCTATTCGCGGCATTCGCGGCGGTCGCTATGCGATGGTGACTCTCAACCAGACCGATGATGCCAGTTTGAAAGCGGGACTTGAGAAGCTAAACGACGCGATTGATTCTGCACCAGTTGACTCGGCTCGAGCGTTTGCACCCAAGCAGCCTGCCGCTAAAGCGATCGCCGAGGGGCCATCGGAACCAAACTTGGACATGATGTATAGCCGCATGTCCGATTTCGTATCGATTACTGGTGACAAGTATCCTGCGTTGAAACTCGAGCAGAGTGGCGTGCAGTTTCGCCGGTCGCGATATTTGCGCGTGAATTCTGAAGGCTTGGAACTCGATGAAGCTTCTGGACACTACACAATGTCGGCGATGTTCTCGTCGAAAGTTGGTGAAAAGATGAGTTCCTTCAATTTCACTGGGGCGATCGCGAAAGATTTAAATCGTGATTTCATGCATTGGGGTTCGACTGCTCGCTTGATTGAAAACTCGGTGAAAGAAGTGAACCACGAGCCTTTCACCGGAAAATTTAAAGGTACGGTTATTTTGACGCCGGATTGTGTGTATGACTTTCTAGGAACATGGTTCAGCCATTTGCGGGACGACCGCATGATTTCTGAAACCAGTCAGCTTCGCGACAAAATAGGCCAGCCTGTTGCTTCGCCTCTGTTAACCGTGCGAATCGAGCCCCATCATCCTGAATTTGCGATTCACGAGCACAGTACGGGGGATGGCTATGTTTCGCAACCGTCGGTGATTGTGGAAAATGGAGTTCTTAAATCATTTCTGTTATCGGACTATGGCTCGCGTAAAACGGGTCTTCCTCGTGCCATCAACAGCAGCGCAAACCGAGTGATCGATGCTGGCCAAACTTCGTATGCTGACATGATTTCATCGACCAAACAGGGGTTGTTACTTGGACGCTTTTCGGGAGGAAATGCCGCAGCCAACGGCGATCTTTCGGGTGTCGCGAAAAACTCCTTCTTGATTGAGGGCGGCGAGATCACTCGACCAGTGTCTGAGGTGATGATTTCGGGTAACGCCTTCGAGATGATGCGATCAATCGCGGCGATTTCAAAAGAGCGGGTAAACGACGGCGGTACGCTAACTCCCTGGGTAAAAGTCGAGGGACTAACAGTTGCCGGCGCAAATTAAAGAATGAAACCGGTCTAGATAGAAAATCCCTCTTTTCCGACAAGGACTTAGAGGGATTCATGTTTCGCCTCGGTCTGCAGTGGATTGACTACAACATAAGAATCTTAGCGAAGTGGCTGGCCGGCGGAAATGCGCCGAATGATCCGAAAAACAGCGCCGCAGCTTAGTTCACTCTGCTGTACTGTATCTATATCGGGATGCTCTCCATTCAAACGTCTGTCGGTGGATTTCGATATGGTACAGCCACTCTCGAGCGCTTGGTCACGGAGAAAGCTAGCGCTTGGGCAAAATGCGAAAAACAATAGAGTAAAGAGCAGCATGAGGCAAAGAGTCAGCATCACGAATTTTCGTTTGCTGACTCCGGTCATTGGAGATTACTTAGTCCCCACGACAGCAATCAGAATCGAGTTGCCTCGAGCGACGCGAATCAAGTTTCGTCCCTTCACGAGGCGACTGGATACATCGGAAGCTTTTGAAACAGCTTGCCGATTGACGTCGAGAATCACGTCGCCTTCGCGAAGTCCCACGCGAGCTGCCGGACCTGATGCCGCTACTTCGACAATGATAGGCCCCTTTGCCTCGGGCGAAACATTGTAAAACTGCCGAAGCTTTGGAGTCTCGTCGGCCACCTTAAAGCCGAGATCGTGAGGAACTGCCTTGCCTCCTTGCGGAGGCTTCGAGTCTTGCGTCGGTTTAAGTGTTGAAAGATCCTCTGGATTCTCAGCAAGAGTCACTTCGAGATTCAAAGTTTTCTTTGAGCGGTCATCTGCAAATCGCAAAACTTTGACGGCGACTTTCCTTCCGACATCGCTGTCTCCAACAGAGACTTGCAAATCACCAGGTCCGCTAAGTTTTTTTCCGTTGAATTCGATGATGATGTCATATGGCTGTAGACCAGCTTTGTCCGCGGGACCACCGCGCATGATTTGCGATACAATCACGCCTTCGGTGTCACCGAGTCCTAATTGTTCGGCGACATCAGGTGTAAGCGGCGCTAGGCCAATACCAAGAAAGCCACGGCGAATGCGGCCGTCTTTTTCTAGTTGCAGAATAACTTTCTTTACGTCGTCGATGGGAATCGCAAATCCAATACCTTGCGCCCTCGCATCGATAGCGGTGTTCACACCAATGACGAGGCCTTTGGCATTGACCAAAGGTCCACCCGAATTTCCTGGGTTAATACTCGCATCTGTTTGGATGAAGGGAAACCGGTTGAGTTCTGGGATCGCTCGGCCAATCGCCGACACAATCCCTTTGGTCATCGTGTGCGCATGACCATAAGGATTGCCGAAGGCCGCTACCCATTCTCCTACCTGAACGTCTTTGCTTGTACCGAGTTGAGCAACGGGCAGGGAGCGTTTGGCATCGATTTTAAGTACCGCTATATCGGTGCGGGCGTCGCGGCCGAGGACTTCTGCCTCAAAAAATTTGTCCGAGTTGTTGTCGAGTTGCACTTTGATGAGATCGGCCTGTGCAACGACGTGGTTGTTCGTGATGATCAAACCGTCTTCGCGCACGATGAACCCGGTGCCTAGTCCCGACGCCTGTGGCGACCCTCTTCCGCCGCGCGGTTCTGGTCGGCCAAAGGGGGCACCCCAGAATTGCTCAAATAAATCCTGCATTGGATCGCGATAGCCGCCGCGTCCTGTGTCTCGCGGCGCTTGGGACGAGAAAATAGACACAACCGCGGGATTCAAAAGTTTTCCGAGTTCAATGAATAAGTTTGCCGGCAGCGGATCACTTAACTTTTTAGAATCTAGCGGAACCTCGGTCTTCGGCGCCGGTAGCGCCATCGAGGGTTTGCCACCTTTACCCTGCGAGACGGCGTCCAGGCTGTAGGTGCAAGCAGCTGCAACAATGAAAAGTGCAGTCGCCATCCAAAGAGACCTTTTTGCGACAATTGACGAATAAATTTTTTGTAAGTTCATGTTTAGCTCCGTTAACTTTTTCGATCGACGATCTAATTAAGTTCAACAAATTTCAATTTCAAGTCTTGAACAACCGACGTGATAAAGCGGTCTTCATCGGCAGTGCGGTTTCCCCGCGTTTTTTCTTCTAACATCGATAGCAGGTCGATGTTGAATTTCGCAAGCGTCGCGTCCTTTTCCGTTTTGCCGGAAACTGGATGGGGCGCAAGGCCCAGCGCCATTGCAGCACTAGATGCAATTGAAAGAACGAGCGTCGAGAGGTTAGCTTCCATGGCGAAAATCTCCTCGGTCGAAAAAGTTACCGTTCAGGGCGGGAATCGGTCAATCAGAGCCCCGATTCTAGTTCGTACGCCCGGCAATACACGTTCATAGCGAGAACCACGAATTTCCGTCAAGGAGCCCCATGCCGCACCTTTTGAGGGCGGGTTAACCGTTGACTGAAAGGATTTGAACACGGACTTTGTTTCCCGAGCAGGTCCGCGAAAAATTTCAGAAGTGAATACAGTTTGCAATGCGGCATCGCTGATTAAAAAACGGCGCGATTTCGCCGCCATCATTGAATCAAGTGACCAGAGTGTTCGCGCCCAAAGCTCGCGACTTTCCCCATGTGACGCGATCCATTCGTCAATTTTCAGAATTCTTCCGCCGCCCATTGACAGGCGAAGAATCCATATCGGAAGAAACGAAAAACCCGGCCAGTCAAAAAGTCGCGCGAGACCACGGGCAGCTGTCGCGCTGGCGGTCCACTGGCAGGCTATTTTTGCCGTTTCAAATGCCACTATGAGGCGACGCTCTTCCGGCGAGAGCTTTTCTACGAGCCCATGGGAGAGGATAATCGTTGATCGGGTTGAGCTCAGCCCGATCGACATCGAAAAAAACTGATCGGTGTCAGCCAGCGCGATTCTTGGTGCCGGGATGTGGGCGAGCTGAGCGGCTTCGCGCGCGGCATCTAAGAGTCCCCATGTGTCTCGACCCTCGAGCTCCCACGAGATCAGCCCACGGATCATTTGTGACGGCGATAAAAACAAAATCCAAAGATTGAGAACTAGGGTCGCGATGAAGCCAAGAACGAGACCAAACCGCCCCCCGAACTGGACCCCCGCGACAAGCGCAGTTGCAGAAAGCGTAAATAACAATAACCAAACACGAAGTGCATCAAAGCCAGGCTCCAGTGCTTCCGGTTTCGGAGCCGTGATCGCTTTCGGTCCGAAGCCGCGCGGCAGCTGAGAAATACGAACGCCGCGCATGGTGCGCGCGAAGCGCATACTTTGTCGACTGCGCCATTCTGAATGCCGTGCTTTGAGATATTTCCTTAGATCGGCCCAAAGGTTTGGCGCCGTTTGTGGCGGCTGGCTAGAGGTCGGTTGGTTCGAAGAAGAATTCATACGGTACTATAGTCTGTATTCCGCGGCGCGTTGCCAAGGTCTTTTGTTATTCATTTTTTGCCGGAGGAGGTGATCGGAGTTCACAATAGTGAGTGTGCTGATTTTTTAGGTCAGCAGACGTCACCAGGAGTTGCGCCATGTCTCAAAACGTCGATGTGATGGCATTAAATGCCGCGATAAAACAAGAGGCTCAGTTTGTTGACCGAATGCTGAAGGAAATCGGCAAGGTGGTCGTCGGCCAGCGCGAGATGGTCGAAGGAATTTTAATGGGCCTCCTCACGGGCGGTCATGTTTTGTTGGAAGGCGTACCGGGTCTTGCGAAAACACTGACCATCGCTTCGGTTTCGAAATCGATCTCGCTCGATTTTAATCGAATCCAGTTCACTCCCGATCTTTTACCATCGGATTTAATCGGAACGATGATTTTTAATCCGAAGTCAGGTGAGTTTGCCCCTAAAAAGGGCCCGATTTTTACGAACATCGTTTTGGCCGATGAAATTAACCGCGCACCGGCGAAAGTTCAATCCGCATTGCTGGAAGCGATGGCCGAAAAACAAGTCACCATCGGTGACACGACTTACAAGTTGGA
The DNA here is from genome assembly GCA_017302795.1 of Deltaproteobacteria bacterium. Lineage (GTDB taxonomy): Bacteria > Bdellovibrionota > Bdellovibrionia > Bdellovibrionales > JAMPXM01. The sequence goes on from JAFLCB010000015.1 coordinate 9,155, forward strand.
AGTTCCTTTTTTGGTTCTTGCTACACAAAACCCGCTAGAACAAGAGGGCACCTATCCGCTTCCTGAAGCACAGATGGATCGCTTCATGTTTAAGATCATGGTGGAATACCCAACCAAGCAAGAAGAATTCGAGATCATGAATCGCATGGGGCAGGACAAGACGCCAGTCATCGAAAGTGTGATTTCTCGCGAAGATTTAATGCGCGCTCGTGCTCGGGTTGACGAAATTTATGTCGACGACAAAATCCGGCATTACATTGTTGAGCTTGTTATGGCAACTCGGGAGCCTGCCAAGTACGGTCTCGGCGCATTAGCTCCCTTGGTTCGCGTCGGGGCAAGTCCACGGGCGACGATTAGTTTGATCCGCGCTGCTAAGGCGCACGCATTTTTACGTTCTCGCGGATTTGTGACAGCTGAAGACGTGAAAGCGGTCGCGCCTTTGGTTTTGCGTCACCGCTTGATACTTTCGTTTGAGGCTGAAGCCGAGGAAATCAAAAGCGATCAGGTGGTCAAAGATCTGCTAAGTCACGTCGAGGTTCCATAACGACATGTCGCTGCCACCGGAAATCTTAAAAAAAGTTCGGCTGCTTGAGATTTCGACTCGCAAGCTCGTGAACTCTTTGTTTGTTGGCAGTTATCACTCGGCCTTCAAGGGCCAAGGTATGACCTTTTCCGAGTTTCGCGAGTATGTTGCAGGAGACGATGTCCGCACAATCTCATGGCCTTTGACGGCTCGAACCGGCAAGGTCTACATCAAAAAATATGATGAAGAGCGAGAACTGACGTTGATGTTACTAGTTGATGTCAGCGGTTCTCTGGATTTTGGCACCGGGGCAGAGTTCAAAGGCGAAATTGCCACTCACTTGTCAGCACTTCTGGGTTTTGCCGCAGCGAAGAATAACGATCACGTCGGCCTGCTGCTATTCAGCGATCAAGTAGAGCATTTTGTTCCTCCAAAAAAAGGGCGCGGTCACGTGAATCGAATTTTGCGCGACCTTTTTTATCAAAAACCGCTTCATAGCGCGACAAAGATTGCTCCAGCAATACAGTACATTCAAGGCGTTCTTAAAAAGAAGGCGATCGTTTTTGTTTTTTCCGATTTCAACGACGAAGGTTTTGCCGAGTCACTTCGGATGATCGCCAAAAAGCACGATGTGATTGCCGTGGTTGTTGACGACAAGGCGGAACGCACGCTTCCAAAGATGGGCCTCGTCGATCTGAGAGATGCGGAGACTGGCGAAGTGTACACTGTCGACACTTCCTCGAAGTCGTTTCGTGAGGCGTTTGAAATTGAAGTTAAACGACGAATTGAACGTCGTGAAATTGAATTGCGTAAAGCCGGTGTGGATCGTATCGATGTTTCCACCAACTCTGACTTTGTTGCACCGCTTGCCTCCTATTTCCGTCGGCGGGCGGCAGGTGGCGGCAAATGAGCGACGCGATCTGGAACTGTGAAGCATCCGGAATTCCGTCTGATGGTTTGACCGTGGGCCAGATCTTCGATCTCAAATGTTCCGGCGGTGCAGTTGCTGGTCTTTCCGTTCAATCACTTGGCCTGGAACTCGCCAAACCTGATCGTTATCGTCTGAAGGTAGTTTCTGCGAAGTCTGCAAATGAAAGCGGCGTGCACTTGCTGGTCACCTCCTACCAAACAGGGGAAAACAAACTCGAAAATGTAGTTCTGACGGATGGACTTGTCCGTATTTCTCTTAGCGGAATTCAGTTCGAAGTGCGCTCGGTTTTGAGTCCGCTGGAACAAGATCCGAAACCGTTCCCTCCGCATCCACCCGTAAGTTTGATGTGGCCGACGGAGGTCATCGTTCTTATCGCCAGTCTTGTTTTTGCGCTGATTGGTCTTACGTTTCGGGTCTATTTTCTTCGAAAGAAACGTGCCGAATTTCAAGCTTGGCTGAGCGGTCATCGCACGCCGCTATCGCCGATCGATCAGCTAAATAAAGAGCTGCGACGAGTCGCCAAAGAGCGAAACCCTTCTACGCAAGTGATTGAGTTAGAAAAAGTGTTACGTGAGTATCTCGCTCGCGAGCTTCGCGAACCCGTTCTTAATGCATCACCGAAAATTATTTTGAAGCGCGCAAGCGGGGGCGATCGGCGGGTAAAGGAAAAGCTTCAACCTTTAACGGCGCGGGTCTTCGGCGAGTTCGATCGCTTGCAGGTGGGCCTCAATAAGAAAACTATTGACGCAACAGAAGCGTTGTCAAAAACCCTCCCGGAACTTTTAGAAATGTCTCGCGAACTCGCGGTCGCGGTTAATAGCCGAGGAAAACTGCGAGGTGCGAAATGAGCTGGTACTCGACCTGGGCCTTTGCGTTGCTGCCGGTCGCGGTTTTCCTCGTGGCTTGGGCCTATCGGCTGTCGCGAAAAAAATCGCCGACCATACAATACTCCTCTTTGAGTATTTTAAAGGGACTGCCAAGGCCGCTGCGCACAAGACTGCTTTGGCTGCCGTCGGTCGTGTTTCTTTTGGCTATGACGCTCTTGATAGCAGGCCTTGCTCGCCCCCAGAGAGCAGACACAAAAATCCGAAAGAACGTCGAGGGTATCGACATCATGTTGGTGCTTGATGTTTCGGATTCCATGTTGATCGAAGACATGAAACCGAATCGGCTTGAAGTTTCAAAGCAAATGCTGATGGACTTCGTGAAGAGACGCACAACGGATCGTCTTGGTCTTGTGGTTTTCTCAGGGGAATCTTACACCCGAGTCCCATTGACTTTAGATTACAAAATTTTGCTCCAGAGCATCGAGCAAATTAAAATAAGTCGGAACATAAAAATGGGTACTGCCATCGGCGTGGCACTTGCGAACGGGACCGCGCGATTAAAGGATTCGACGGCGCGATCACGCGTGATGGTTTTTCTAACGGATGGTGAAAACAACTCGGGCACGATTGACCCAGAGACAGCGCTCGACATAGCGAAGGGCTTTGGACTTCGGATATACACAATTGGTGCTGGGCGAGATGGTGATGCGCAGCTTCCGGTTGAAACTCAGGATGCTTTTGGACGCAAAGTGAAGCGGTATCAGCCGATCCATTCGAAAGTGAACGACGAACTTTTAGGGAAAATGGCCTCTGACACTGGGGGCAAGTACTATCGTGCGACAGACAACGAATCGCTGAAAAAAGTTTTTACAGATATTGATCGGTTAGAAAAAACCAAAATCGATGTCAACCAATACACTAAGTACGCCGAACTCTATCAGTCTTGGGTGCTTTGGGGATTGATGGCTCTTTTCTTTTCGTGGTTTTTGCAGCTGACAGTGTTTCGGAGGGTGCCGTAATGCGCTTTGCAAATCCGGAATGGCTTGGGCTTCTGTGGTTACTTCCTGCTTTATGGCTACTGCTTTGGTGGAATGGGCGGCTAGCTAAGAAAAAACTCACCGCCGAGTTGGGTGTACGCATGGCACCTTTGCTGGCCCGTGATGGTTCTGCGTCAAAAAAAAGATGGAAAGTGGCGCTTCGTTCGCTCGGCATCGTGATGGCTTGTTTAGGACTTGCGCGACCTCAAATGGGTAAAGGCCAGTCTGAGATCAAAGTTCGCGGAGTCGAGCTGATGGTGATGCTCGACATTTCGACCTCCATGCTTGCGGAGGACGTAAAGCCTTCACGTCTTCAATTTGCTAAGGCGGAACTCACCAGACTTTTCGACATGATGTCCGGCGACAAAGTCGGCCTTGTTGCCTTTGCGGGCTCCGCTTTGTTGCTATCACCTCTAACCAATGACATTTCGTCACTTAAAATGTTTCTCGATTCTGTTTCGCCATACTCGGTCGAGACACAAGGGACGGATGTAACCAAAGGACTCGAAGAAGCTGCCAACGCATTCGAGCGCGGCGGCACCGAGGATGATGATCAAGCAAAAACGACGCGCGTAATTTTGGTGTTGAGCGACGGCGAAGACCAAGAAAAAGGTGCGCTGGAGATTGCGAAGAAATTGACGAAAGAAGGCGTTCGCATTTTCACAATCGCCTTCGGCACCGAGCGAGGTGGGCTGGTGCCTATGCGCGACGAACGAGGTTTCCTAAGAGGTTACAAAAAAGACCGGTCGGGTAAAGAAGTTGTATCTCAAGTTAAGGGTGAATTCTTGAAAGAGCTGGCGCGAGTTGGCCAGGGCGCTTTTCACTTTGCGACGTTCGGTGGAAACGAAGCCCGTATGGTGAAAGCTGATTTGGATAAGCTACAGAAAACGGAATTCGCGTCTAGCATGGCAACCCAGTATGAAGAACGATTTCAGTTGTTCCTCGCACTTGCGCTTTTATTTTTTGCACTCGAGCTATTGATTTCTGAACAAGGCGGGCGCGAACGCGTTTGGCGTGGCCGATTTGAAGCTGGGCTTAAAGCGGTGTTGCCCTTTGCAATCGGTTTGATGCTTTTCAAGACTGACGCAGCGCTAGCATCCGATTTTGATGGAGTCCGGAAAAACAATGAAGCGCAAAAACAATTCAATGCCGAGCGCCCAGTTGAGGCCCTTGAAGGTTTCTCTAAGTCGCTTGAACATTTACCTGATCGAGCGGAAGTTCACTTTAATATTGCAACTTCCTTTATGGCTCTCAAAGACGACGACAAGGCTCTAAAAGAGTTCGATGTTGCGCTGAGAACAAATCCCGCGCCAGAGCTAGAGTTCAAAATCCACTTCAATAGAGCCCAAGTCCTTGCAACGAAAAAAGAAACAGCAAGGGCCCTTGATAGCTATCAAAATGCGCTTCGCCTGAATCCAGATTCTGTCGAAGTGAAAACCAATATTGAACTTCTGATGGCCGCTGGCGAGGGCGGAGGCGACGGCGACGAGAAAAATGATAAAAAGGATCCGAATAAACAAGACCAAAACGGTGATCAACAGAACCAGCCGGATCAGAAACAAGAGCAAAAGCCTCAGCAGGGCCCCACGCCGAAACCAACGGCGCGACCTTTTAAATCTGAGCAACTGAGCAATCAAGATGTAAGTCGAATTCTGGAAGAGCTCAAACGCCAGGAAGATCAGATTCGAGAACGGATGCAACGGGAAGGAGGCAAAGATGCTCCTCGCGAAAAAGATTGGTGAGACTTTGATGACGCGGAAACAATTGCAGTCGGTTGGCTGCGCGATACTGGTCGCGGTTGGAATTAATATTTTTCCAGTCGACCGCGCCCCCGCCCAGAGCGGAGGCGGCAAGCTTGAAGTGAAAGCGACACTGGATCGACGAGCGATCGAGCCCACCGAATCCGTGGTGCTATCAGTTTCAGTTGAATCGGCAGAAGAAGTTGAACCACAATCACCAACTCTTCCGCCTATGAATGATTTTGAAGTTCTCAATCAATGGCAGGCAAAAGAAGTTCGAGCAAATCTCGTTCAAACTCCGTCGGGGCCACAATTTCAGACTATGCGGCGAATGGTATTCAATTACCAACTTGCGCCAAAACGCCTCGGTGCCTTAACCATTTATCCAGTGGAAGTTGTGATCGACGGCCGAAGCTACCGCACGTCGGCATTGACGCTACAAGTGGCCAGCGGTGCGGGTCGTCGGCAGGCGCCGAACACAGCGCCCGGTGCGAGGCCGCCGCCAGGTTTTGAAGATGAAGAAGTTTCCGAAGAAGAAGATCTGTTTTCACAACTTCTTCGGCGTGGGATGGGGCAGATCCCGAGAGGTGGAGGTTCACGCACGCTCCCGACAAATCCGAAGGATGCGTTTTTCATTCAGGTGGAAACAGATAAAACCGAAGCCTATGTCGGCGAGCAAGTTACGGTTTCCTTTTTCCTTTACACGACAGGTTTGATTCGAGATCTCGACACGCTGAAGTATCCATCGCTGAAGGGGTTTTGGAAGGAAGACATCGAGATTGCAACGCACTTAAATTTCCAACAAGAAGTCGTGGATGGGGTTCCCTACAAAAAAGCGTTGCTCGCATCCTTCGCACTTTTCCCTATCAAAGAGGGAACTGCGATGATTGATAGCTATCAAGCAAAATGCACAGTGATTCCAGGCGCAGATCCGTTTGGTGCGCTTGGGATGGGTCGAGCGTTCACTTTTACCAAGGCGTCACAGCCCGTAAAAATCAACGTCAAACCACTTCCGTTGGAAGGTCGACCGGCAGATTTTTCTGGAGCTGTTGGTGATTTCGCTGTCACGGCAAGAATCGAAGACAATAACGTCGTTGCAAATCAGCCGTTCCCTCTGAAAATTCGATTCGAAGGACGCGGGAATGCCAAGCTTATTGATATTCCTCCGTTTCAGCCGCCCGAGGGAATGGAGCTCTACGATACACAGAAGGAAGCGAAGTTCTTCGGCTGGGGCACGAGCTTTAAAGAATTCACGGTGCAATTGATTCCCCGAAGAGACGGTGAGTTCGAAATTCCTCCGATCGCGGCTTCAATGTTTGACCCTGTGACAAAAAAGTATATTTCTCGCGCGACGGAATCGTTACGGCTGCGCGTAGGTAAGGGTTCGGGTGCCAACCGCAGTGGGTCCGAAAGTTACACGGGTGGCAAAACTGAAGCTCGGAAAAATGGAAAGGCAAATGGGCCTGCCGAGCCGCGTCTCGTAGAGCAGTTTAAGTCGGAATCAAGATGGACGACAGCACAAGCAGTCAGTGGGGCCGCCGGAATATATTCATTGGTGATTGCACTTTTGTTTGGCGTTGCGGCTAAGGAGCTCGGCTGGGGGAGGGGAAAGCCAAAGCTCAACCGCTTGGTCAAAGCTCGAGTCCGTGGCCTTCAGGAAAAAGCGAACAGTGGCGACCTAAGGCAGTTCGGTGTGGGCGGAGTAAACTTGGTCGCGTTTACGTTAAGGGAAATCGTAGGCGATCGTTTGAGCGAACGTGAAGTGCTTAAACTTTTGTCTGCGACTCCTCCGTCCATCCAGAAGGAATGCGGCAAAGCGGTCGAAGAGCTTTTAGCCGATTTCGAAATACTCGCGTTTGCTCCGGAAGCGACTTTGGGTGAATGGAAAGATCCGGCGAAAATTAAATCGCTGATTTCGAAGACATCGGAAGTTCTGCTGCGTATGGTTTCGCTTTCAGGGTCCGACGAGCCAGGCGCTTAATTCTAACGAGATCAAAAAACATTTTGATGGGATCAATCCAGATTCGAACCTTTGAATCTGGTGAGTTCACCCAGCGAACGGGAACTGTCTGAATTTTGAATCCCATCAATTGCGCAAGGATCAATAGCTCGACATCAAATGCGAAGCCGTTCAATGTTTGGCGGGAAAAAATAGGTTCGACGGCACGCCTGCGAAACGCCTTGAATCCACACTGGGTGTCTTTAATACCTGCGACGCCGAATATTTGAACGAATCGATTAAAACCTCGACCTAAGTTGCGTCTGACCCAAGATTGCTTCTTTATGACCTGGCTTTTTGCTTCCGCTCGGGAGCCGATCAGAATATCGATGCCTGGATTCGCTTGGAATTCAGAAAGAAATGAAATCACTTCGGCAAGCGGAGTGGACAAATCTGCATCCATGAAAAATACGACTTCGCCTTTCGCCCGTAGCATACCGGTTTTAACTGCGTACCCCTTGCCGCGTTGCACCTCATTGGCGATGATCTGGATACTCGAATCGCCTGCCGCAGCTTGAGCTGCTAGTTCGACGGTCCGGTCCGATGATTTTTCAATAACGATAATGATCTCGACCGAGCCGAAGCGGCCAAAGAAAGAGCGCAGGTCTTTAATCGTAGCAGGAAGCCGACGCTCCTCGTTGTAGGCGGGAACAACGATTGATATCGCCGGATTTGAATTTGCCGAAAATGAATTTGATGGATTGGACGACGTACCCATGAGTGATAGATTATTCTAATAAATGTTACGGACAAACGAAAATCGCGAATCGCAATTTACACGCTCGACGTTTTGGCTTTGGCCGCTATTGGCTGTCGCGGCCTATTTTCGCTTTCGGGATTTAGGAATCAAACCACCCCATTTTGATGAGGGAATAAATGGTCACTTCGTCATGACGATTTGGCGGGATGGGTTTTACACCTACGACCCGACCAATTTCCACGGACCTTTGTACTTTTACCTTCTGCATGGAGCAGAGGTTCTGTTTGGTCGTGGTGTCGAATCTTTTCGAATCATGAACGCCTTTTTAGCGATGGGCTTAGTGTACTTTGTTTTTCAGTTTCGCCGCTTTCTCGGGCCGGCTGCAGTCGTAGCCGCTTGGATTGTAGCGGTGAGTCCTGCGTTCACGTTTTATGGACGATATGCGATTCACGAAACACTTTTTGTTTTAGGGCAGATTGCATTTGTTTATGGACGGCTGGTGTGGCTGAACAAACCGACGCGCGAAGCCGTCGCGATGATTGCCGCAGGTTTGGTGATCATGCTTGCGACAAAAGAAAATTTTTTTATATTTGTCGGCACCTGGATAATCGCAGAGTTCGTGGTCCGGTTTCTTGAGAAACTGGAAAAATCCGATGAGCCGTGGAGCCGCCTCGGCGATTTATCGCAGTCGGAATCTCGCCGGTTAGTTCGTGGCACTGCAGTCATTTCCTCGATCGCCTTATTCCTGTTGTTTGCTCTTTACACTGGATTTTTTGAATACATGAGGGGAGCCGGGGATTTTTTTCGAGCCTTTGATTTCTGGACAAAAACGGGCACTAAGGGAAATGGTCACGAAAAGCCCTTTTTCTATTGGCTCGAAACAATGGGGCGCTATGAATGGGTTCTGTTGATTGGACTTGCGGCATCGGCAGTAGCGACATTGTTCTTGAAATCGCAGAATCGCGCGCAGAGACTAATTCTTTTAACAGGCTTCGGTACGTGGCTCGCTTATTCTATAATCCCATATAAAACGCCGTGGCTCTTGCTTGGCTTTTGGCCGCTCGCATTTTTGTTGCTGCCACAAATGGAGCGGGGCAAGTGGCGGATTTTAACTGCCGTTGTTCTTGGATTGACGCTAGTTCATTCGACAGTGAAGAGCTACCGCTTGAACTTCGTTGATTTTGCTAAAGCTGGTGAGCCCTATGTCTACGTTCAGACAACCTCTGATTATTCCAATGTCATGGATGTATTAAAACGGAAAATTCGTCAAAACCCAGCAGTCGCGAATTTATCGCTTGTGATTATGATTCAAGATCCCTGGCCTCTTCCCTATGAAGTAGCGCTTTTTCCGAACTTAAAATACGCGAAGCTTGAGGATATTGACAGAGATCCAAGTATAGTTGCCAATGCGGATCTATTGCTGATCGATGGATCGATCCTTGAGGGTTTGCGAAATATTCTGCCAAAGAAGTTTGGTCGAATGGATTTTCGCCTGCGCGATTCTTATGACAGTGGCTGGGCGCTATTTGACTTCGAAAAGTTTCGCAATGTACTAGCAGTAGATGTACCTATCGAAAGTCCGGGGAAAAAATGAGAAGTCGCTTGCTTAGCTTCGCTCACTTTTTCGTCGCGCATTCCGTTTCCGCCACAGCACTCGCATTTTTGTTGTCGTGGCTATTCGGAGGCCTGTCGCCATTTATTTCGGCAATTAGCATCGCTTTCTCGCTTGTTCGAGCCCGACGTTTTACGCGGGCTATGCGCAACACGCTCGAATGGCGTGCACCCGGCGTGGTACGTCCATGGAATTTTAGCGAGACTTTGATTTTCGTTTTCGTGATTTTCGCAAGTTGGAAACATTTCGCTTGGATGATGCCGACGATTCCGTCAGGTGCGGCGCCAGGTGTGGTCACACTTTCCTCGACGAATTATGGGGATCTGCCGCTACACATTAATTTCATACGTGCAATCGCGAATGGAATCGATTTTTTACCACTCAATCCGATTTTTGCTAGTGAGCCGCTTCGATATCCCTTTGGCCCTGATCTTTATAATGCGTTGTGGGAATCCTTGGGTTTTGTCACAAGCGGCCATCTGTTTTTTGCCGGTGTGTCGGCTACGATCGCGTCTTTAGTGTTGCTTCGAGAACTTGGTGGATCTTGGGCAATGGCGGCGTTCTTTTTTGCCGGCGGTGCCGCTAGTGCCGCCACCGGAACGGGTGCGACTAGCGTTGAACTTGACTGGAAAAGTTTTTTTCTTGCGATCTGGATAACACAGCGAGGAATGTTGTGGGCGTTACCGATCGGCTTAATGCTACTATTGTATTTACGGCCTCACCTTTCTGGCGCGACACGTTTGCCGCAAAGAGCTGTCGGCGGCTTAGGCCGAATGTGGGCTGTGTTTCCGTTGTTTCATGCCCATTCTTTTGTTGTCGTTAGTTTGTTGTTGTTCGCGCTCGTCTGGAAAGATTTTGGGATCAAGCGAACGAGAGACTTTTTGGCGCGCTTCTTCCTGAAAAATCGCGCGCTCTACTGGGCTTTTTTTCCGGCTTCGCTTCTGATCTTTCACACCTCAGACGCGTTTTCAAAAGCTTCGGTTGTGAGGCTCCGCTGGTTTTGGACGCTCCCAGAAAACAGCAGCTTTGCTAGCGGGCTGAGTTGGTACTGGCAAAACTTTGGACTCAGCACCGCGGTTTTGTGTTTGATGAGTTGCGGTGTCTTTGCGTTAAAACGAACGTTGTTTCGTGAAGCTGAGGCGGTTGCAAAGCCGCCTTCTACGTTCAACGAAAGTCTTTTGTACTTGGTATGCTTCGTGGTTTTCCTTTTCGTCATTTTGGCCCCATGGGAATGGGACAACGTAAAAGTTTTGCTATGGCCCTGGGTTCTCGGCTTTGGCATTCTGGGAAGAAACTTGATTAAGATACAAGAACTTAAACCTTCTCGGCTTTGGGCCGGGATCTCGGCGTTCGCACTTGTCGTTGCGTTTCATCAAGGTATTCGCGTCATTTCTGATTCTTGGGAAAAGCCAGCATCGCGCGCCCCAATGATCTGGTCGGTTGAACAGCTGGCGCATGCGGAAACAGTTCTGCAAAAAGTTTCAGTCAAAGCGGTATTTTTATCGGCGCAATCACCGACTCATGTGCTTGCATATTTCGGACGTCTGCGGGCGATGGGTTACGCCGGTCATCTTTGGTCTCACGGAATTTCGTACGCCGCACAGGAGGAAGAAATAGAAAAATTCATGAAGGGTGCGGAAGATTGGATTGAAATCGCAAAGCGTCTGAGGATGACCCATGTGTATTGGGGGCCAGACGAAAAAGCGCGTTGGGGAACTGACCGACGAACTTGGCAAGATCGATTGGCGATGATTGCGAGATCGGGAGAACATGAAGTGTACGAGTTCAAGGAGGCCAAGTGAACGGCGGAAATTGTTTTAAATTGTGCGCCTCTTTTTTATTTCATGTGGTGGGTTTATTGGCGATCTTACTACCGGGGGCACGTGCCTTCAGTTCCTCGGCCCAGCCTGTGACTTTGACACTCAATGATCAAGTGGTTTTGAATCCAGCAGCGGCTTCTGAATTAAAAGCATTGAAGAGCTTTTTTGAAACGAAAGATTATGACAAATGCCTCAAGGCTGCGCCAAAAGCTGCAAAGAAAGCAAAGTCGCTTGAACCTTGGATTTTGGCTCAGGAGTTTGAATGCGCAGAAAAACTGCCAGTTTCTAAAGCGAACTCTGATCGCTTGAACTTAGTTTTATTCAAAATGGATTCAAAACCCGTCTTTCTTTCCTTCGGTCCCTGGAGTCAACGTATCCGGAATGCATGGGCGCGGACTTTAGTCACCGCTCTCGAAATGGATCAGAAGTACAATCGCCCTCGAGCTTGGAAAAGAGTCGAAACTCTTTCTACGTTACTCTCACTGACGCCAGCAGGAAAACAATCTTTAGATGAGGCTGGAAGAGCAAAGGTTTGGAAAATTGCTGGCGAGCTTTTGTTCCTCGGGCAAAAGCAAGAGGGAGCAAGGGAATTTTTTCGTCGAAGTCTGTTGGAGCAAGAACAACCAGATTTAAGAGAGCGACTCAAAACGTTGGATAATGTTGCAAAGAAATCGACAAGTTCCTCTGGAGAGGACTCTTTGGTAAAGGGGGCGGATAAAATTCCCGCTGGTAGCGCAGAGGAAATTGAACTCTTCGACCGGGTTTCTCAGAACTTGAAAGCTGGTGATCTTGTTGCCGCCGGCGAAGATGCAGTCAAACTGATGAATGACTTCCCTGGTAGTCCACGAGCGAAGTTGGCGGCGGATAGAACTTATGAAAGCTTGGTGTCCGTTGCAGAAAAACCGAACGAAAAATTTCAACCCGTGCGGAATTCACTTTTGACGGTCATGGAAAAAGCCGATCCCGACCGCGTCGCGGAATGGGCAAGGCTTGCCTTCAATCGTGGCCTTTGGAATGAGTCTGCGAGGCTCGGGAAAGCCGCTGTCGAAAAACAGTCTTCTTCGCGCGCAACAAAGACTCTTGAGCTTGCCATGGACGCTTCGATCGCGATTGACGACTTTAAGCAGGCGAAACTATTTGGTGAAGAGCTTGAAGCGAGGCATGCGGGTACTCCGTCTAGTCGCTTGGCTACGCTTCGTTTGGGTTTGATCGCGTTTAGAGAAAAGGACTATTCTAAATCGTCGGCCATTTTCGAGAAAATGATTGCGACTCAAGCGGTTGATAATTATGAGCTCCAAGCGCGTTACTGGCTGTGGCGAAGTTTGGAAAAGCTGCAAAACCCTCGAGCAAAATCTGAGGCCGAGGAGATGGCTCGCAGATTCCCGTTTAGCTACTACGGCCTGCGTGCGCGTCTAGAGTCTCAAGGTGGGAGGCTTGAATGGGCGAAAGAAAACCCAAGTGTGTTTGAAGCTGGCGGGGCCAAGCTGGAACATCGGCTTTGGCTGACACAAGAGGAAAAACTTAGTTTAGACCGCGCCATGCTTTTGGTGACCGCCGGTTGGTTCGAAGAGGCTCAGGCAGAGCTTCGAATTTTACCTGAGCCCGTTAGTCCGGACGAAAAAGCGATCCGTGCAAAAATTTGGGCGGCGGCTAAAAATTTTCTTGCTGCTTCAAAACTTGCGAACGAGGCGTGGGATGTAAAGTTTGAGCTTCGTCGGCCCGAACTCATGAAAGCGGTGTGGCCACAGGAGCACAAAGAGTTTTTTGAATCCGCGGCAAAATTAAAAAATCTGGATCCCGTATTGACCCGAAGTTTGACAAAGCAAGAAAGCGGCTACTTCCCCAAGGCTGTCTCAAGTTCCAATGCCCTCGGGCTTATGCAGATGATTCCGCCAACGGCTCGGGAAATTGCTGATGATTTGAAATTGGGGAAAATTAATTTGCCGGACGATTTGTTTGATCCTAGTCGAAACATCACTATGGGTACTCATTACGTTGCAAAAATGCTGACGCAGTTTAAAGGTCACGTCCCACTTGCTTTGGCGGCGTACAATGCGGGGCCTACGAGGGTCGACCGCTGGCTAAAGTCGCGGCAAAGCTTAGTTGGACTAGAGACTGGACGAACGTCTGCCCCAGAATCAGAAATTTGGATCGACGAATTTCCGTTTGCGGAAACTTCTTTCTACGTCAAAGCGATCCTTAGAAATATTCTGCTGTATCAAATCGTTGAGAGTGGATTGGTAGAGGCGCAAGAACCTTTGTGGAAGGGTGTTTCGAGCAATCCTCGACCATCATCGAGCCTCGAAATAAAGTAGTTTTGCCGAGACCTCAGGCAAGTGTCAGGCGTGTTTTCGTTGCGCATCCTTTAAGGCACCGTTACGGTGATAGAACGGTATGAAGAAATCTGATCACGTGCGTCTAAAAACAAGTCCTGAATCTTCAAGCTTCACGCGGTGGATTCTTTTACCAATCCTGTCACTTTCGACGCTGTCGGCGTGCGCGACTCAGGCTGTGCGCCTTGAAGGAGGCGGAGACGCAGGCGTTACTGCGTCGGGCGGTTCGTCTTCGTCGTCCAATGGCGCTGAGGGAGCGACAAGTAACGATCTTTCGGACTCCGGCGCAGATCTGCTGGGTATTCCGTTGGAAGTAAACCGTTCGGTTTTGAAGTGGATCGATTATTTCCAAGGTCCAGGTCGGCCCCACATGGAACGCTACCTATCTCGAAGCACCCGGTATGCGCCAATTATGAAAGAGATTCTTCGTAAAGAAGGGTTGCCCGAAGATCTGATTTATATTGCTTTGATTGAATCAGGATTTTCGTCAACGGCACATAGTACTGCCAGCGCCGTGGGATACTGGCAGTTTATTCGCGGCACGGGGAAACAGTATCGTCTGCGAATTGATTCCTTTGTCGATGAGCGCCGCGACTTTGAACGGTCGACAGTGGCCGCAGCGGACTACTTCAAAGGTCTATATAACTTATTTGGTGCCTGGTATTTGGCGATCGCTTCCTACAACGTCGGCGAAAATCGCGTGAAGGGCCTAGTGATGCGAAACAAGACGCGAGACTTTTGGAAACTCGCGCGTGAGCGTCGTCTTCCGCAGGAAACGGTCGACTATGTACCAAAGTTTTTAGCAGCACGATTGATTGGAAAAGAACCTGCAAAATACGGGTTCACTGACGTGGAATACATGCCGCCTCTTGAATTCTCGACGGTCAGCTTTGCTAGTCCCATCGATATTCGTCGATTGGCAACGGAGATGGGTCTTGAGTACGACGATCTTCGCGATTTGAACCCGGCCTACAAGCGTGGCGTCGCCCCAATGCCCAAGAGTGGCGACAAGTTGGTACTTCGGGTGCCGAAGGGCACGGAAGAAAAGGCCCTCGCGGCGGCGGAGAATGCGAGTGCAAATTTGAGCACGCGATATATTGCGGAAGATGACTATTCGTACTACCGCGTTCGGCGTGGGGACACGATTAGTTCGATCGCGCGAAAGTTCAATGTCAGTCAAACAAAGATTCTACAGCTCAACAGAATGTCTGCTCGCTCGGTTCTTTCAGTTGGTAAGAGGTTGCGCGTACCTAGCGAAAATGTCGCGACCCTGGGGCCTGCAAAGTCTTCTCAACTTGAATCTCGCGAACGTCGCGAACCGTCGAACACTGTAATTAAAGGGAAGCCCCAATCGACAACGGTGGCCGCTCGCGCAGGAAATATTTCGAAGGCAGAAATCAAAGCTGAGGCAAAGCTTAAAGACGCGGCGAAGAGACGGAGTGAAAAATCAATTCGCCAGGCTCGCCTTCATGTCGTTCGGCGAGGCGAGAACCTCGCGGTCATCGCGAAGAAGTACGGCGTTTCGGTCCGAGAACTTGCCACTCACAATCATCTCAAAAAACAATCCACACTTTTCGTTGGCAAGAAACTCGAGATACCGAAATTTTAGTTTCGTCTCACAATGAGACAAACACGATCAAGTTTTCACTCCACAATATCTTAACGTTTTCCCTAAGGAATCCATTGAGCTCGCTGTTCGCGAACTTTCCGAATGGGCGTCGGTGGATATAATAGTCAGTCGCGAAGTTTTAGGGGATTCGATTAGTTCAGAAACTATGTACACAGAAGATCTCAACGCAGTGGCGTTGTTTTTTATCGGCTTTAAATCAGAAGAAATCAGTTCACACATCAAGCGATTTCAAGATAGCTACGCGGCGACGGACGCAAAATGCCGGTTGAGTTTGAAATAGTCACCCCACCAACCCCGCGAGGATTTGTGACAATCCGGTTTTAAAACCCGCTTCATCGTGGTGCGATGACCGAGAGGTCAATACGACAGTCCGAACTTGAACTGTCGCCGGGTTTTCGTGATATCACGGACGATAAATCAGCCTTCAATCAAGCTTCGAAGCATCCACGCTGTTTTCTCGTGGATCTGCAGCCTCTGCGTCAATAGATCAGCCGTCGTCTCATCGGTAGCTTTTTCTGCCAAAGGATAAATAGAGCGCGCAGTTCGAATCACTGTCTCTTGCGCTTCAACAAGATTTCGAATCATCGTCTGTGCGTTTGGAATACCAGTGTCCTCTTTGATTGAAGTCAGTTTTGCATACTGAGTGTACGTGCCGGGAGCGTAAACCCCGAGTGCCCGGATCCGTTCCGCGATCAAATCAACTGCGATCGCTAGTTCGTTGTATTGACCTTCGAACATCAAGTGCAGTGTTTGAAACATCGGCCCAGTAACGTTCCAGTGATAGTTGTGCGTCTTCATGTACAGAGTGTAGGTGTCTGCTAAAAGGCGTGATAGACCTTGGGCGAGGTCTTCTCGATCTGATTCTGAAATTCCTATGTTGATCGGTGTCGTTCCCATGTTTCCTCCTGAATGTTGGACCTAAAATTCTTAGATGAACCTACTCTCTTTCGGAGTCCTGGTGAAATCGATAGTGCCTATTTGCCGATAGGGATTTACAATTAGATGAGGGGGCCAGTGTATGAGCTTTGGCAAAATGACTTTCGGCGTAAGCAGTCCGCTGTTAATAGCAGCGAGTATTTTATGGACGTCCTTTTCACGGGTTCCGGAAGCGCAGGCAGAAGATTGGCGGACAGTCGAACTTGTACGCACGGAAGAAATGTCTGAAACCTCTGCGCCCGTTTTTCAAAGTAAAGACCCAAAGGGACCCTTCGGAAAATCGAAAATTACGCTTCGATGCGCTGATGAAGGTTGGGGAAGCGTAAGCCTTGAGCGTGTTCGGGGTAGATTTGCGTTGGATCATCAGTTGGGTTTGAAATCATGGCCTGAACTGACCAAGGCACTTGAAAAACAGACAGACGCCTACATACGTGGTGAACGTTTGAAGTTCCGAGAAATTTTTGTTCAAGATGATTCTGGCCCGGAACATCCGCGCGATGAGCTTTCCGTTTTTGGCGATTCCGAAAAAGGCTATAAATATAAGTTCGCAAAATTTGATGAGTGCTCGAAAGTTGACTCGGAAACTCTCAAGCCGGGGCAATCTTGCGTGGTCACGATGCAGATTAAAGGCACGTCAAAGAAAAGTGGTTCGGCAGGGCACATTCGGTACCGATCCATCAAGTGTGAAGCAAAATCCAACCCGAATGTGACACCTGCAGCAGTGGGTAACGGCGCTGAGGATTCTCGCAGGAGCGGGAAGAGCGCAATTGCGCCGTAATCAATTCGGAAAAAAGGCAAAAAAAACCCGCCGTGGGGCTGGCGGGGGAGAAGAAACCGGGTTTTCATGGCAGGCACCACGGCTCTTCTTTGTGTTGAATCCTCCCAGGTGGATGCTCAAGTGCTTTCTCGTCCTCTGGCAGACTGGCTGGCATAGCACGAACCGGCATATCATCGTTCGGCCTTAGCCCCTCTAGCTTTGCGTCCCGTTCTTTCAAACGGTTTGCCCTTAAGCTAAGGAAGGATTTGTGATTTAGCTTTCTTATAGACCTCCTTCATTTCTAGAGTCCTACAAAAGCTTCTATGTCAGTTTCGGCCCGCTACTCGGGCGGTGGATCTGCGAATCTCATGTGAACCCCCTTTGTGGTTGGCGACAAAAATCCATCTCCATCGCTTGTTTTAAGAATACCGCAGAGTGCGGCTGGCCCAAAGTCGGGTGGCGCGAGAGGTGCACAATAGGACGATTTACGATTTGAAATGAAACGCGCAGGAGCGCGCGAACGTCACTTGTCGTGTTGTTGAACGAATAAAATCGATTTAAATAGATGGGTTGTTTCGGGTTGAGGCAGAACAAGAGCTTATTGGTAAAGACCTGCGGCATCATCGCGAATCATCTTTTTTCTGCGCTCGCGATTAGTCTCAACGACCTTTTCATACCGAGATTCTGCCAGCAAAATGAGACAGTTTCTTGTTGTCGAAAATTTGAGCGGAATGCCTGACAATTGCGTCTCAGAAGAAGACGCTGTTTATCATCGAGACGGAAAACCAGTTTTTACTAATCGAACGGCACGAGCTCCATAATTCGGCCAGCTAGATCGTTAAACGCGCGAGCTTCATCAGACTTCGAGTCGCTTTCAACAACGGGAATTCCGGCTTCAGCGCCCATTCCAATGTTGGTATTGAATGGGACCTCGCCGAGTTTTGCTATTCCGCGTTCGGCAAGCCAAGAATCGATCTGGCCTTTAGGGAAAAGTTGCATGCGCTCGGTAGAGCCGGGAGGGATAAACCAGCTCATATTTTCGACGACTCCTAGAACTGGAACCTGAACCCGGGCCCACATATCGATGGCTTTTTTTACATCGGTAAGTGCCACGTTCTGTGGCGTGGATACCGCGATCGCTCCAGCAACTGGGACCTTTTGCGCTATGGAAAGTTGAATGTCACCGGTACCAGGCGGTAGATCGATTAAGAGATAATCAAGTTCCCCCCAAGCGACGTCGCGAAAAAACTGATCCATCGCTTTGAATAGCATCGGGCCGCGCCAAACTACCGCCAAGTCCTCGTCAATGAGGTAGCCGATGCTCATTAGCTTCACGCGGAAACGTTCTAGCGGCTGTAGTTTTTTATCTTCGCCTAATTCGACTTTTTGGTGAAGCGTGCCGCTCATTCGGGGAAGCGATGGACCGTAAATATCGGCATCAAGAAGGCCGACTTTCAGCCCCCGCTTCGCGAGTGCCGCCGCAAGGTTCACTGAAACGGTGCTCTTTCCAACTCCGCCCTTGCCAGAAGAAACACAGATTATTTTCTTAATCCCATCGACGGGTCGTTGCTGTTCAAATGGATTCATTGTCGCCATCGTTTTTGCCTCACTTTTTCAATGTCGTCTCAGTTCGAGACGAGCTCCCGCTACAGTAGGTCTTGTCGCGTTCCGACAAGACATAAGCTGTGTGTACACAGCTGGAGAGAAACTTATTAATGAGAGTCTGCCATGAGTAGCCTCGGTATCGACGAAGTCGTAGCGCTAAACGCCTTGATTGTCACGGCGATTGGGCTTTCGCTTGCCTTCGGTCGACGAGAACGTAAAACGGGTCCCTTGGACCTCGGTGCACCACGACGTCTGACGGCGGTCGACGAATTGGGCTCTCAAACTGGGCGCAAAGAGTCTTCCAAGGCGATGACTTCTTCAATCCCGCCATTGCGAAATCGGACTAACTCCTCACGCGGGCACGAAATAGGAGATTACGGTGCGGCGGCTCTTAGGCGTTTGGAAGAGGAAGACCGTGCGACATCTCGGCAGCTCAACGTGTTTTTCAATTGGAATGGTCACACTTGGGACGCATTTGAAGTGCTTGGTGTTCCAGCCGGTGCATCGCGAGAATCTGTGATTCAGGCATTTCACCACGCCCGCGCGAAGAGTCCCGATTCGATTGCCTTTCTGCAGGCGGCCGCCGACGCCATCCTAAAAGGGCGCAAAGCTTAGGTCTAAAACATCGCCCCGCACATGCATTGCAGTGCTCAGGTCCCAAATGTGGGATTCCGAGAAAAGCGTTCGCGAGCGCCAATTTAGTCAGGTTTGGTCAGGAATGACTGTTTTTTCAATGCCCTTTCTGGGCAAGTTCCTGGCATTTTTTGGGGCTCTGGTGGTGTTGGCAGCAAGCCCTGCTGCCCCAGCATCGTCTGTCGGACCATTCGAGTTTCGCAGTCAACGCAGCGTGGATTTTCAAAAACCACCCTACAAAACGGGCATCAAGGTGAAATGTGAAGCGGCGTTCGCGGGGAACTTTTCTTCCGTATCAGAGGTGCGCCTGGCCGTGCGAGAGGCAGGGCCACTGGTTGAGCAAAAACTGATTGATCAGGTCTTAATGAGAATGCCTCTGGCCACGCGTCAAGAGCTTGAAGCGCACTTTAATCTGTCTTGTGCCGTCTGTAGGGGCGCCTCGTTTTTGATGGTTCCACAGTTGGACGTGCAGGGAATTCGACTGGATATTACGCCCGTGCTCACCCCTTGGATTCCAGCCATTCAAAGTAGTCACATTTACCTGACACATCAGAATTATTTCGGTCTCGGACAGCACTTGATAATCGATCCGACAATTCGTCAGTTTTTTTCTTCTACGATGAGCCGGGAAGATCTGCATAAAAAAATACCACAGGTTTTTGTTGGTACAGCAGCCGAACTAGAGGCCTTGTTTTTGCGCCATTTTCTTCCATCAGAGCAAGGCCTCAATATGAAGGCTCCTGAGCTAGTACCGTACTATCTGCATCCCGATCCGATCGACTACCTGCTCGATCCCTCCGCTTAACCCGGCACGCAGCGTGTCGTATTGCAAATTTCAAAAGTATATTCGCTCGTCCCACGTTTGACGAAGGCACCTCTAAGGTTGCAATTTAGGGCATCTGACAAACTGGGCCAAGTATCGGGCTCCGCACAAAGGACGAACTCTGATGTCTGCCACCACTCCAACCGCTACAAAGCCAGCTGACGCTTCGACTTCAGCTTGTGATTCCGTAAAACGTCTTTCTGATTTAGCGACAATGGTCTCATTGTCGAAAAGGCGGGGTTTTGTTTTTCAGTCGAGTGAAATTTACGGGGGCTTAAATTCGTGCTGGGATTATGGCCCGCTTGGCGCGCAGCTAAAAATGAATGTTAAAAAAGCATGGTGGAACTCGATGGTCCGTCGCGACGATGTCGTCGGTCTTGATGCTGCCATTTTGATGCACCCGACAGTTTGGAAAGCGTCAGGCCATGTCGATGGCTTCAGCGATCCATTGGTCGACTGCAAAGATTGTAAGACTCGTTTCCGGGCCGACAACACCGACAGTTACCTCAAAGACAAGAAGTGCCCCAGCTGCGGATCGAAAAATCTGACCGAGGAACGAAAGTTCAATCTCATGTTTAAAACTCACATGGGACCAACGGAAGACGCTGGAGCTGTCGTGTACTTGCGTCCGGAAACGGCGCAAGGCCATTACGTGAATTACGAAAACGTTCTGACAAGTTCGCGCAAGAAAATTCCTTTCGGAATCGCGGCGATAGGCAAATCGTTTCGAAACGAAATCACTCCTGGTAATTTTATTTTCCGCACGCGCGAATTCGAACAGATGGAGATGCAATACTTTGTAAAGCCTGGCCAAGATGCCGAGTGGTACGAAAAATGGCGCGAAGCGCGCTGGGCTTTTTATAAAAAAATCGGCATTCGCGAAGAGAACCTTCGTTGGAAACCGCACGGTCCAGACGAACTCGCTCACTACGCAAAAGCGGCTGTCGATGTTCAGTATCTCTTTCCGTTTGGCTGGCAAGAACTTGAAGGCGTTCACAACCGTGGTGACTTCGATCTCACTCAGCACGCTAAATTCAGTGGGAAGAAACTTGATTACTTCGAAGAAGCGACGAAAGAGCGCTACGTCCCGTATGCCATCGAAACGGCTGTTGGCTGCGATCGCTTGGTTTTGGTCGTCATGTGCGATGCTTACCGCGAAGAGATCACGGTCGACGAAGAGTCAGGAAAACCAGATGTTCGCGTCGTCCTCGGTTTTCATCCAGAGCTAGCACCTGTGAAGGCCGCGATCTTGCCGCTTTCAAAAAAGGCAGAACTCCAAGGACCATCGATGAAACTTCGCGATGAACTTTCAGCGGAATTCGAAGTTCAGTACGACGATTCCCAGTCCATCGGTAAGCGCTATCGCCGCCAAGACGAAATCGGTACTCCATTTTGTATCACAGTCGATTTCGAAACTTTGAATGACCACAAAGTTACTGTTCGACATCGCGACACGATGACGCAGGATCGAGTCGCGCTGACGGAAGTCGCGAGCTTCGTTGCTCACGGGTTAAGAAACTTCGCAAAATAATTTGATTGGGAAATGAGGTTTTTTCTTGGATTCCACAACTCAAACATCAAAAAGCGGCAAAAATGACGGCGGCGGGCAAGGCGGAAAAATGACAGCGAAAAGTGTTTTCTTTTTCTCGGCCGGAGAGACCGATGGCAACTCTTCAATGAAGAACATCCTTGGCGGAAAAGGTGCGAACCTGGCCGAAATGACGTCACTTGGACTTCCGGTTCCGCCGGGCTTCACCGTGTCGACAGAAATGTGCCAAGCGTTTTTTGATGCGGGCGAGAAGCTTCCGGTAAGTTTAATCGCTTCAATTGAAGAGGCCCTCGCAAAGGTAGAAACGAAGATCGGTAAAAAATTTGGCGACAAAAAAAATCCGTTACTGGTTTCTGTTCGATCGGGCGCCCGCGCGTCGATGCCTGGTATGATGGACACCATTTTGAACCTTGGCCTCAATGATGAAACTGTCGAGGGTTTGGCGGTCGCCAGCGGTAATCCTCGGTTTGCCTGGGATTCTTACCGTCGCTTCATACAAATGTACTCGGAAGTGGTCATGGGAATGAATGCGTCGTTCCTAGAAGTCACGATGGAGGACATGAAAGACGATAAGAGTTATAAGCTCGACACCGATCTCACCGCGGAAGACTTGAAAGTGCTTGTCGGTAAATTTAAAAAGCAAGTGACAGAAAGTACGGGACAAAAATTTCCGTCGGATCCCAAGGAACAACTTTGGGGATCCGTATCGGCGGTCTTCAGATCGTGGAACACACCGCGGGCCATTTCTTACCGACAGCTGCACGGGATTCCTGCCGAATGGGGAACGGCCGTCAATGTTCAGTCGATGGTTTTTGGCAATATGGGAACCGATTCTGCAACAGGTGTTGCATTCACCAGAAACCCGTCCACTGGCGAAAGCCTGTTTTATGGGGAGTATTTGATCAATGCGCAAGGGGAAGACGTCGTCGCTGGAATTCGTACACCAATTCCAATCATGGCAAGCGAGGCTGGGCTAGCTGGCATGAAGGGCGAATCGCTCGAAGAGAAATTGCCGCTGGCTTTTAAGGATCTTGTAACCAATTACAAACTTCTCGAGAAACACTACCGCGATATGCAAGACATTGAGTTCACCATTGAGCGCGGTAAACTTTGGATGTTGCAAACGCGCACAGGCAAACGAACAGCGAAAGCAGCGTTGAAAATTGCCTGCGACATGATCGACGAAAAACTGATTTCGGTGGACGAGGCGATGATGCGAATTGAAGCCAAGTCACTAGATCAATTGCTTCATCCAACACTTGATCCGAAAGCAAAGAAAACTCTTTTAACGAAAGCGCTACCTGCTTCTCCTGGTGGATCGACAGGCAAAATTGTTTTCTCAAGTGAAGAAGCCGTCGAATGGAAAGAGCGCGGCGAAAAAGTAATTTTGGCTCGCATCGAAACTTCGCCGGAAGACATTCTTGGGATGGTCGCCGCGCAAGGAATTTTGACTTCACGAGGGGGAATGACTTCGCACGCTGCGGTCGTCGCGCGTGGCATGGGAAAATGCTGTGTCGCAGGTGCCGGTGAAGTGGCGATCGACTATAGTTTAGAAACGCTACGTGTGAACGGTTACGTTCTAAAAAAGGGCGATTTGATTACCTTGGATGGTTCGACAGGCGAAGTTTTCCTGGGCGAAGTGAAAACGGTCGAGCCAGAACTTTCGGGTGAGTTTGACCGAATCATGAAGTTCGCTGATTCGAGACGCACAATGAAGATTCGTGCGAACGCCGACACGCCTAAGGACGCAGTGACAGCAAGAGGCTTTGGCGCAGAGGGCATCGGTCTTTGTCGCACGGAACATATGTTTTTCGGTGCAGATCGTATTGATGCCGTTCGCGAAATGATTGTGGCAGAAACACGTGCCGAGCGCGAACTGGCCTTAGAGAAGCTCTTGCCGATGCAGCGATCAGATTTCCTTGAGCTATTTAAAACAATGAAGGGTTATCCGGTAACAATTCGGTTGTTGGATCCGCCACTGCATGAGTTCGTTCCACACTCCGACGACGAAATCCGAACTCTGGCGAAAACGCTGAAAATGGATTTTGAAAAGCTTAAGGTTCGCGTCAAAGGTCTTCATGAATTTAACCCCATGCTGGGACACCGCGGGTGTCGGCTTGCAATCACGTACCCAGAGATCTATCAAATGCAAACTCGAGCGATCGCAGAAGCGGCGGCGGAGCTCGTGAAGTCTGGAATGGCGTTGATTCCGGAGGTAATGATTCCACTGATTGGAACAGCGAAGGAGCTTGAAATACTTCGTGCGCAATCAGAAAAAGAGATTCTTGATGTTCAAAAAGAAACTGGCGTGAAGTTCGACTACTTGATCGGCACAATGATTGAGCTTCCGCGAGCGGCGTTAACGGCTGACGAAATTGCCGACTACGCGGACTTCTTTAGCTTTGGAACCAACGATCTCACACAGACGGCGTTAGGGCTGTCTCGGGATGATTCTGGTCGATTTCTTTCGACCTACGTCAACGAAGGGATCTACAAACAAGATCCTTTCGTCTCGATTGATCAAGGTGGGGTTGGAAAGCTTGTTACGATGGCTACGACACTCGGGCGCAGTGTAAAATCGGGATTGAAAGTCGGAGTTTGTGGTGAGCACGGCGGAGATCCGGATTCGATTCAATTCTTCCAGAGTGCTGGCCTTGATTATGTCAGCTGTTCGCCTTATCGCGTGCCTATTGCACGGTTGGCGGCTGCACAAGCTGCGATTGCGCAAAAGTCCGGCGGTAAAGCTGGAAGCGGGATGCACTGATGAAAAAACAGTTTTGGATCGCTTCAGTCGCAATTGCGACCATTGGTCTCGCCACGGTGTTGCTGCTTCCGCAGTTTAAACAGCAGCAATTGAAATCGGATTTAAACCTTCTTTGCTCTGCACATGAGCGCGCTGAAGTTTCGATGAAAGAAAAGGGCATTGATCGGATTGATCCCGAGATAACAGTAAAGATGTGGACCGAAATTGAAGCCGGTATGAAGCATCCGGACATGATTTTGGCGGTGAGGGCGATCGCGAATGCGTCGCCCGAAATCAAATATTCGTTGTATCAGCAGGCTGCTGCGGAAAGCGGCCAACCCGGCTGGGAATGTCCAGCAGTTCAACGCCTGATTGGCTTGTAGGCTCTGCGGGACAAGGGTTGATGAACGTTCCGTGTAAGCGGTCCCAAATGTTCGTATACAGACCATAGTTACCATGGACATTAAAGTGGTGAAAGCCGTGCACAGTTGGAGAGTTTAAGAGATTAAACGGTAATTTCGAACGAAGGGGTTCACGCACCCAATCGTAGTTTCCATGGCCATAGACGTTGTTGAAAAATGCAATGAAAGTGAAGACCACGTAGGCTGTGGGATGAATCGGAAACATGAACGGAAAAGCCATGGCAATGAGGACGTTGATCACTGTTTCGATACCGTGGAATGACTGGGAAGTGAGTGGCGTGGTTACCCGACTTCGGTGATGGATCGCATGGTAGCGCGCAAATAATGGCTTTAGGTGAAGCAGTCGGTGTGTCCAATAAAAATAGATGTCATTGATGACCACCATTTAAAATATTGAAAAGTAAAAATAGCCCCAGCCATATTTGTCGACATCGGTGTAGACGAAGCCAAGGCTTTCTTCTTTGGCGATGTAGAAATTCAATCCCCCCCAAACCGAAGATGAAGGTCGTAAGAAGGGCATACTTTAATTCGAATCCGATTTGTCCACGAAAAACACTTTGCGGATTCACCAGGAAACCAGAAACGCGGTTTTTTAATGCGACCCAAGTCGCAAAGTAATAACCGCCCGCTATGATTACATAACGGGCTGCAAGTACGCCAACGATCGTGAGGTACTTTTCAAGAAGCATTAGCAGGGTCCAGAATTTGTCAGTAGGATCTCGTAAATCAGTCCGTTCTCTTCATCGACAATCAACAGTCCCATGAAACTGACTCCGCAATAGCCGGATGAACCACTTGTGAAGCCGAAGGTGACGCCGTTCATTTCGGAAAGCTCTTTCAAGATCACTTGGCCTAATCCACGGCGCCGAGCGGCCAGAACGCGGCCGTTGTCCCAATCATCATCCGAAGCAAATAGATCTTGAGCCGCTGGAAGCTTCATTGTGCCCCAAGCAGTCATATCTCCAAACTCAATATCCTTTGATTGAAGATCGCGAATGAATCCCTCTTCTTTTATGAATTCTTCTCGGTCGGAATAGCCGCTTCCTTCCATAGCGAGGTTAAGAATCATTTCGTCTCCGGTTTCACCGATTCCCGTAAGAACATTAAGTCCGTAGCCCATTGAAGCGAGTAAATCGACTTTTCGTGCGATTTCCTTTTTTCGCGCCTCTCCCTGAAGCGTCGCACCTGCATGGGGGCGGGCTTCTGCAACTAACTCTAAGGCAGGGGCAAACATTAAAAATGAAAAGACGGTTAGCAGGCTGATTGTTCGCAAAAATCCTGGGCCCATAAATGCTCCTTGGAGGTTTATTTGACTGGACGTTTTGAGGACGGTGTTACCTCTTTTGTTCGACAATTTGTCGCCCTTCGGGATTCGACGCCTCGATTATGAAAACGATTCTGTAGAAACTCGATTTGCAGCGCTTGGTCAAAGCACCAATTTACATTTGAAACTTTGAGGCTCGAACGACCGGTCAAGGCGCAGTTTTTTTGCCAATCGTTTTTCCAGTCTATTTTCCGGGCCGTTTTCCGGCACTTAAATTTACCTGATTACCTTTCCGCTTATTGGTCTAGTCGATTGAGCGCGAATATCGACGCTGGCCTATTTTCAAAGAATAGAACTTTTTCGAAGCAAATCCATTCCCATTTTCTCGTGCGCACACGGCAACTTATTGGTTTCAGATAGCTTTCTGCGGTGTCAATTTCCGTCACTTGTAAAGCAGATGAACAGATTCGCACAGTGATACCGTTTCTGGCACTGAGCTTGCGATCAATATCGGCTGATCCCAAGGTATGGGACCGGAGGAAAATAATATGTCGTCGTTCATTCAATCGATTTCTGAAGCATTTAGCCACGGTGGGTTCCTTATGTGGGCCATCGTTCCCGTCCACATCGTAACATTGGCAATCATCGCCGAACGCGTTTTGGCGCTTTATTTCCGTCGAGACTTGAACCAGAAAAAAGTCGTCCAAGTTTTCGAGGACGATATTAGAAAAGGCCATCTAGATAAGGTCATGTCGAAAGCGAAAGCCGCGGGCGACGAGCCAATCGCAGTTGTTGCTCTTGCCGGTGCGCAGGCCACAATGGATCTCGCTGGAAAAGAAGAAGTGCAGCTTCGTATGGACGAAGTCCTTCTCGAAGAACAATCTCGAATTGAAAAGCGAACCGGTTTCCTTGCGATGCTTGGAAACGTTGCGACTCTTCTCGGACTTCTTGGAACAATCACAGGTATGATCAAATCTTTCGCTGCGGTTGGAAACGCCAACGCGACGGAAAAAGCGGCTCTTCTTGCATCTGGTATTTCGGAAGCAATGAATGCGACCGCTTACGGTCTGATTGTCGCTGTACCAGCCCTTGTGATGTACGCCGTTCTTCAGAATCGCACCAATGCTTTGTCGGACGATCTCAACAAAGCTGCTCTGCGGTTGTTCATTTGGCTGACCTACAATTACGAAACAGTTTCGGGTTCGAAACGAAAGTCGATGTAGACCGTGGTTTCATCAGGCGGAAATCCTCACGCCAGAGGAAAAAAGAAAGAGCTCGACTTCGACCTCAACTTGATCCCGGCGATCGATTTGCTCTCGGTTTGTATCTGTTTCCTGCTTTTGACCGCTGTATGGATTCATCTAGGGTCCCTGAAGCTTGAACAAGGCACTGGCGAGACCAACGCAACGGGAGGAGTTAATCCTCCCTCGCTGTGGATTCAGGTTGCGCGCTCGGGTGATCTGACGCTTTCGACTCGAGACCTTCCAGCGAACAGCCGAGGCCTTCAAGGGTCGGTGCTTAAGTCGCAAGGTCTGGGCAAAGTCGATCGCGAAAAGCTAGCGCAAGCTCTGGCGCTGATTCAACAAAAGATGCCTTCGATCGCAACTGTAATCGTTCGGCCGCAAACGAAAGTGCCCTATGGTGAAGTGATCGCGGTGATCGATAAATTGAAAGCTGCCAAAGTCAAAGACGTAGGAATTTCTCCAGAAACGTAAACGAAATGTAGAGAGAGAGAAGGATTCGCATGGGCCTCGCGAAGACAGATAAAAAAATAGACTATTCTCAACCTCGACCGGCGAGTTTCATTCCGTCGCAAGGGCCAGCTATTGGTCTGCCGTCTCCGCTTGGCTCGGTTATGTCGGGCCAGAAATCTGGTGGCCGGAGGAAAAAGGACATGAGTACGCCGCTGTTGTTGACGGCCCTCGTGGATGCGTTTTCGATCCTGGTGATTTTCCTTCTGGTCCAAGTGTCTGGCGTACCGAATGACTTTGAAGCTCAGGATGGAATTAAGCTTCCGCAAGCCTCTGCTGTGGACATGAACACAGACCCTAACACGAAAGATGTTTTCAACTTGGTGATCACGAAACAGGGCTATGTCTTAAACGGTGAGACTCTTGGTTTATCTGATCTCAAGGCTCGCCTCATTCAGGCAGGTCGAGAGTCAAAAACTTCGCGATTAGTTATTCAAGCAGACGAAGCGGGTGACTTCGATCTTCTAACGCCGGTCCTAAGTTTAACTGCAGAAGCTGGAATCTCGAAGCTCGAGTTCGCAGTGCAGGCTGTCAACGTGTCTGCTAGTTCGCTCGCAGACGAAGGAACTTGATAACTATGAAAACCCCATCCGTGACCGATTTCAAAAATCCGAGTCGAATTAAAACACGTGTTTTTCTGGCGTTAATGGCCATAGCGATGATGTTTTTTTTCGGCGTGGTGTCAGTTGGTCATGCCGATGCAGAGCGCATGGATCTGGAAACTCATCGTTTCTTGATCGAAAAACTCGAAACAGTGGTCAAAGAAACTCCGCGCGGGGATACGACGCGGGTGCCAGCCCTTCTTCGCTTAGCCGATTTATTTTCAGAGCGTGCTCGGCTTTTGTCGATGCAGGAAATCGAAGCAGGGTGCTTTGATCCTTCACAAAACACACCAGAAAAAAAGACACAGTGTCTGGTTTCCAAAGAAGATCGAAGGAAAGCTATTTCTTATTACGAGATGGCTTTGACTGAGAGCTCAGGAGCAAGCCAAAGCCGCATTCTTTTCCATTTGGCACATTTGTATGAGACGAACGGCGATAATAAAAAGGCAGTCAGTCTTTACCGCCGAATTCTAAGTTTAGGTCCAAAGTACTTCACGAAGGCAGTTCTGGGGCAGTCACAAGCTGGCCTTGGCGAAATTGCGTTTCGTGAAAAGCGCTTCGCGGATGCTAAAGCTCAGTTCGAACTTTCGCTGCAAAACAGCGCCACTCCTCGCAAGGGTTGGATACAATACCGTATTGCTTGGTGTGAACTGAATCTCGGCCGCGCAGAGGCCGGTAAACAGCGGCTCCTCCGCGTTTTAAAAACTCCGTCGCTTTTAGCGCTGGAATCGAGCACCTCTTCGGACGGCGTAACGCCGGACGCTTCCTTCCAAGAAGATATAGCTCGTGATCTCACGATTTTCTACGCTCGCACAGGTTTCAATCGTCAAGATATCGAAGCCCTTTGGAATTTAAGTCCCGTGGCAGCCCGAAAAGATATCATGGTCGGTCTTGCGGAAGAATCTGAACGCCTGGGCCAGCGTCGCTCGGCGATGGATGTTTGGTCGGTCGTTGCTGCCCGATCTGTCGATTCTGGTCGCGAGCGAGTTGAAGCTTATATCCGCGTAGCCAATCTTCGATTTGGCCTTGGTGACAAGACGAAAGCAGTCGCAGACTATCGTACGGCGATTGAGCAGTGGAAAAAAGGCAAGTGTGAACCACTGGCAGAATGTGAACTTCTTCAGAAGCGCTTCCGCAAACTCGTTCTTGATTGGAATAAGAACGAAGAAACGAAACTCACGTCGAACCTTCTTGAAATTTATAAAGCTTATGTCGGTACCTTCCCGGAAGACGCCGAGATGGCATTCTGGGGTGCGTCTGTTGCAAGAACACTAGGAACGAAACATCGTGGTGATGCATTGGCACTCTACCGAACGGCATCAGTGGAAGCCGCAAAGATTATGAAAGCAAAGAAGGAATCGGACTGGGACAAGAACTTGGTTTCGGTTTTTGAGGGAAGTTTGCTGTCGGAAATCGAACTTGCCGAGCAGTCTAAGGAGCTCGGTTTGCGAGAATCAGCTTACCGACACTATTTGGCTCTGAATGCGGATGGCCCGAAGGCTTTGGAAGTAAAGTATCAGATTGCTCACGTGACTTACACACGCGGCGATACTGCTAAAGCTGGGGACCTCTTCTTTGAAATTGCGGCGCGAGATGAAAAGTGTCGCATAAAGGCAGCAGCTAGTTATTGTCGTCAAGCCGCAGATCTTGCTCTCGATTCGGTAGCGCTTCAAAAGAATGATTCCCGGCTTGAGGCAATGGGTGAAGAGCTTGCGTCTTTGTACCCAGCAGCCCAGGCCGAGTACTTGGGTATTGCTCGTCGCGCTCGCCTCAACTTAGCTGCGAAGGCTGCTAGCTCTGGCTCGTCGTCCGAAATGAGCGAAAATTTGAAACGCTTAAAAAACTTGAATCTCAAAAGCGCATCAAATGATGAGATCCTTTTGACGCATCGAAATCGCTTCGTACTTGCCGAGAAAACTAGAAATTTTGATGAAGCAAGTGCGGCCGCGGTCGCAGTGATCAATTTTAAAGGTGCTAGTGCCGATCAGCGCGAAGATGCAATGGCAAAGCGCCTTTGGGTCGCAGAAATGCAACTTGATTTCCCAACGGCGTATGTCACGGCGAAACAAATGAAGCTAAGTGGTGTTTCAAAGGTTGAGCGTGCGCTCAAGCTTTCGCTTCTTGCCGAACTTGCGGGACGGGATGCACGCCCACACTTGCATGAGTTCATTTCGCTGAGTGGCGACCGACGGGCTCAACTTGCTGCTCGCGTGAATCTGGTGAAGCTCTCTGGTTTTTCGGAATCCGAGTTCAATCGACAGTTTTCTTTCATAAAATCGGACTCTCGAATACTTGCGAGCCTCGGTCTTGAAGTCTATGCACGAAACCCTTCGCGCCGTTTGGCGGACCGGCTGCTTTCGGTACCAGGAGTTGCACGAACTGAAGAGGGATCTGTGTTGGTTCGCTCAAGAGACTTGAAGTCTTTGATCATCTGGTCGAAGCGTCTGGAAGCGCAAAAGCTTCCATCTCAGGCGGGCGACCGCGGCTTGCAAAAGGCGCTTTCCGCTAGAATTGCCGAACTTCAAAAGGCTGATGCTTACGCAAATAAAATGATCAATACCGGTGATGTTTGGTTACAAGCTTTGGCTCTGCAAACGGTTGCCAATGAAAATCGTCGTTTGAAAAACGAGATCATGGCTTTGCCTGCCCCGGCAGGGCTGAAACAGTCCGACTTAAAACGTTACCAAGTACTTGTCCAAAAACAAGTGCAGCCCTTTGAAGTCAAATCCGTTCGTGTCGCCGATAAGGTTCAGAAGTTTTGGAAGTCGAATCCGGCAGAAACTGTCGGCCTCACAATAGAAAAAACTTTGGGCTCGAAGCGAAGTTTTCTCAGTCGAGAGGCGGCGGTCCTTGCAGCTGCGCTTGAGACTGTTGGCCAGGACCAAGAGGCAAGACGTGTTAGATCAGCAATCGAATCCGACGCGACTTCTGTTCGTCAGTCTGCGATTGAGTCAGCTCGAAATGATGTGAAAGAAGATCCGTTTGATGTCGACAGTATCCTTCGTTTGCGTGAGCTAGAAGCTAAGCTTGGACGCGAGACGATGGTCGCTTATTTGGATTCTCGAATGATTCGAATGGGAGTTAAGCCATGAGTCGCGTTTTTACCATAGCGCTTTTATACTTCGTTGCCTTGATCGCTATGCTGATCCCACAGCTTTCCAACGCCAGTTCAGCCAATGGTGGCGAAAAAGTCGCCTTATCCAAGCAAAGCATGTCGGGCGAAACGGCAAAGCGGCTTTCGACTAGCATGACTTTCTCGGGCTCGCGAGTAGGTGGCCAGTATCAGGTGCCCGGCGAAGCCACAGCTCGCATTGAAAATGAAAAACCAATCGAAGAACTACTTGGTCTTCGCACGCAGTTTCGCGATCGAATGAAGCAGGATGAAGAGAGAAAATGATATGACACATGCACGTGTTTCGAAATCTGAAGGTCCTAAAGAGCAGCTGGCTCTTCTCAATTCAGAGGGGCAGCTTGTCCGTACGTTTTCCCTGTGGAACGATTCCGGCGAATCGCTTTCGACACGGTCGAAAGTCTTTATCGTATATCGGCACGATAAACGGCGAGTCGAACCGGTTCTCGATACGGAAGCGTTGCAGGCAAGTGGCGCTGTTTTTGATTTGCTATCAGAAACGACGCTCAGCCAGTTGAAAACAAAGCCGTACCAGGTTGGGACTCTCGGTCTGCTGACTGTGATCGATATCGCCTCTTTAAAGGTTTCTCCTAGCTATGAACTAAAAAAGGAAGAGGACGAAAGAGACCTTATTCTCGCGGGCAAATGGATCGGCGGAATTCAAACAGCACTCATCTTGTTAACTCTGTTGCTTGGCCATTTTCTAGCCCAGGAAGCAAAAAAAGACGAAGTGGTTACGACCATACGGCCGATGGAAATTGAAAAACTCGCTGTCGTGGAACCACCGCCGGTGGTGAAGCCCATGACTCGTCCACCGGTTGAAAAAGTCGTTCGACCTATGGTCAACGCCGTCGTAAAAAAACAAATCAAGCGCCCCGAGCCCAGAATCATTACTCGCAAGGCACCTAAGATGCCGACCACGGTTCGCCAGGCAACGGCTCGAATTCCCAAAACCGCGCCAAAACTTGAAAGCCTCGGTGCTCTTGGTGCGTTGGGCGGAGTTTCTAAAAAGCTTCAATCTGGCGGCGGATTAAATTTGAATGGATCTTCGCTCGCTCGCGGTGGTGATCGTGGAACAGGCGGCGGCGGTGTCGGTTCGAGTGGCAAAGGCGGTGTCGCCGGTGCTCTATTCGGAAAAGGATTGATTGCCGCTTCCAATGGTTCAGGTGCACGCGCTGGTTCGGCCGGCGGTTACGGAACTAAAGGCCGTGGCGGCGGTCGCGAAGGTTATGGCAACCGAAATATGTTGGGTTCTTCGGGCGGGTATGTTCTTCCGCTCGACAGCGAGTCGTTCATTGAAGGTGGTTTGACTCGCGATCAGGTTGAAGAAGTGATTAGCCGAAACATGGGTCAGATTCGGTACTGCTATGAAAAAGGACTGCAAGTTGAGCCTTCTTTGCGCGGTCGGGTCGCAGTCAGTTTCGTGATCGGTTCCGCAGGCCAAGTGACGACAGCGCGGGTTCAGCATACGTCCGTTGATTCTAAACAACTCGAAGGCTGTATCGTCGGTCGTCTGAAAGACTTCCGCTTTCCGCGGCCGGTAGCGGGAGTAAATGTATCAGTACAGTATCCATTTAGCTTCCGCCGAGTATCTTCAACTGACGTTGTTGGCGTGAACTAGAGCAATAATCAAATTCTTTAGTTCGAATGTGAAAGACTCGGCCCCCACGGGGACCGAGTTTTTTTCGTCCAAACTTTGGTCACATCTCAGTCTAAGTAGATCGTAGTCTTACCGATACCGAAAACCGGCACAGGCTTGAACGTTCTTTCACCGCTTAATCTCTCATTTGCTAGTGATTTTGAGATGGTGGCCATTTCGGGCCGGCACGCGGCACGCACTAAGAGGCACTGTCGAGAAAGCACTCGTGGCATTCTCAAAGAGTTTTAACTGATAGGGGCGTCGAGATTTTAAAGGCCCCGGAAACATGGATGGGTTGCTAAAATGAAGTCAATAAGCCGATCGCTCGATCAAACAGGCAAGCAAAAAGGCGTTGTTGTCTCGCTCGCGATTTTGAGCCTGCTTGCCGGTCTCGTTGGTTGTGGCGGCGCCGGTTCCGATCCCACGTCCCAATTTGCAGATCTCAATACAGCCGTTCCTCCCCACACTGAAAAAGCTCGCACCCAAGCCGTCATCGATCGATCTTACGTGATCGAACCAGAGCGCGATGTGACTTTCATTGAAGGCGAAACGGCGTCGTTCAAGGTTCGAGTGCGAATGTTTTTTCCTGTCGATTCGTATGAGCTTCGATTGGTTGGCTTACCTGAAGATGTCGGCGGCGTTTCTCTCGCAAAGATCCCCGAAGAGCCAGGCAGCTACATCGTCACATGGGCTGCGCCAAAAGCATTCATTCCCTCCGATCGCGCCGAGCGAAGTGTTCGTTACCGATTGGAGCTAATGGACATTCGAGCCCAGGATCCGTCTGTCGAATCGCTTTTCCGTTCTATTAATAAAGTGCAGGAATTTTCTTGGTCCGTGCGACGTACTGGTAAAACTCCAATGATCGTCAAGATGAGTGAATTGCCGACTGAAATCGCACAAGGCCAAGTTGTGCCCTTCACGGTCGACGTCATGGATCCAGCATCTTACGACGGCTATGCGCCTCGGCTAGACGTCTATTTCCAAGGTACAAACAAAACTGAAAGTGGATTTGAGGCAAACGGCGCGACCTATGTTCGTCACGAATCGACGGCAAAAAATGTTGGTGGCGGTATCTGGCGCTTTTCGTTTGTGTTCGATGCAAAAAACAACGACGTCGGCGCCCAGCTTGATCGCGATGGCAAACGAGTTGAAGGTGCCACGCACTTGCGTACCCGAATGTTGTTGAAAGCTTACAGCGCCAGCGGCGGTGTATCTGGCGAAAAGCTAGTGCTTACAAAAATCATGTACGAAAAACCGCAGACGTCGGTTGTGAAGCCAGCTGAAGGGTGCGTCGCATCGCCTGTGAAACCGGCGGCGGTGAAGCCCACTGCTAATACGCCAAAGCGCAAAGCTGATGCAGTCACTCCGACACCGAAAAAATCGTGAGGCTTAATATGGGAAATATGATGTTTAATTCAATCAAGATTTTTTCGCTAGTAACTGCAACGCTTGTGTTTGTCGTTACAACTGTACCAGCGAGTGCTGCTTCCGATTTTGATTCTCTTGGCGCAAACGAAGGAATTGTAAAACGCGCGCGAGCGCTGAACACGAAACAACAAATCCAAATTGTTCAAAAACGCGCGGTTGATCGTGATCTGCGGTTGGAGCTGGGAATTGCGTATGGCGGCGTCGCGGGAGGAAATTCTTATTTGAATTCTCAACCGCTGATGGGCGCTTTAGACTTTCACATTACACCGCGGATTTCGGTAGGGTTTCGTTATGCGCAGTACGCGAATCAACTTTCTAAAGAGGGCCAGTCGCAGTTTGAAATCGCTCGCGATGCACAACAGGCTGGACAATTGGATTACACGATCCCAGAAATTGATCTTCCAAAATCATCGATGATGGGGATGGTTTCCTACTACCCAATGTACGGAAAGCTTAATTTCTTTGATCTCTCCGTTGTTCAATTTGATCTTTATCTGACTGGCGGTTACGGCCAGATGGACCTGAAATCAGGTTCAACTTCAACTTGGACAGCTGGCGGCGGCGTCGGATTCTGGTGGAATCAGTATTTGAGTTCGCGATTCGAAATCCGCCACCAAGCTTATCAGGACAAGGTCTATACTGGAACGCGTGACGTTGGCATGATGATCGGTACGTTTGGAATTGGACTCCTCCTATGATCTTCACGGCGCGCTTTACACTGAACTACATTATTGCTTTCGTGCTGGTCATTTTGACAGCGCAATTGGTGCGCGCTGAAGGACTAAATGGCAACGAACGGCCTAACGTCAACGACCGAAAGGTTATGCGTGACGCTCGCATGGCGTTCGAGAAAAAAGACTTCCGTCGCTCGATTTCACTTTATTCGAAAATCCCTGCGACCTCTGATTACTGGGCAGAATCATTGGAAGAGCGCGCATGGGCATTGGTTCACGTGAAGGAACATGATCAGGCGCTGGCGCTTGTTAAAACATTAACAGCACCACCAGTGAAATCTGAAATCGGTGCAGAACCCTACTTGCTATCGGCTCTTGTCCAACTTCGCCTCTGTGATTATGACGAGCTTTTTAAAGTGATGAAGCGGTTTAAAACAGATGTTAAACCTCGCTACGAAGCACTAAAGGAACTTGCAAAAACAGGGCAGTCTTCGGCTTCTGAGAAGTTTTTAACTCGCTCGATTGAGCTCGGACAAATTTCTAGAAACACAGCTGGACCTGAACTTAGTTCGCTACCGCGTTTGGTTTATCGCGATGCAAAGATGCAGGCGGCGTTCAAGGATATGTTAAAGCCAGGCGCGTCGGATCGCTACGCGCGAATTGTTGGACTGAGGCTTAAGGCACTTGCGGCCCGAGATGTAAAAGATCTGGATATAGTCTTGCGAAAATTTCATTTGATCGAAGTTGAAGCTGTTAGCCGAATGTATTCGGATGTGCACTTAGCGGACGGAAAAAATCCGGCGACTGAAATCAAGCGCGATGCAAATACGCTCGTGTTTCCAGATGATGACGAAGATGTCTGGCTAGATGAGCTTGATGATTACCATGTGAATGCGAAAGGTTGTCCGGCAGCAAAAACTGCTGCGGTAGCTGGCAAGGGGCCAAAGTCATGATGACGAATGCGATGAAAATTAAAGTGGGCTCGCTGAAAAGCGTTTGCCGAAACTCCTACCAAGCAGCGCGAATTAGAATTTTAGGTGCGGCGATTTTGGCGGCAGCTGGGATTGCCTGCTCGCCAGAAAATCCTCGGCTGATGGCGCCGCCAGTTAAGTATGGTGTGGCAGCGACTGAATCTAAACCCCAGATTTTAAGTGTCACTCCAAAAGTCGACATCATGCTGGTCATCGACAATTCGGACTCGATGCTTGATGAGCAAAATGATCTCAGCCGCAACATCGACCGCTTCACGACGGGTCTGGCTGCAAACAGCGGGATCGATTTTCATATAGCGGCTGTCTCTGTGTGGGACACGATCACTTTCAAAGAAATGCAAAAGGATCATGGACCAGGGGAGTTTCGTCGATTGAAGCGGCCCGACGGTAAGCCAATGCCCGAAGAGTTCGGACGTTACGTATCCAGCCGCGCAAACTACGATGAGTACCTTGCTGGGCAAGGATTCAAACTTGGTAAAGAGCCAGGTTGGTTGCAGGTCCTTCGCGCGTCGATGAAAATCGGAACGGAAGCTTATAACGAAAAATGGCGCGAACAAAAAACGGGTGGTCCCAACATCGAGGAAGTTTTTTCTCCGGTACGGATGGCTTTAAGCGCGCCGATGGCGGATGGAGCAAACAAAGGTTTCCGTCGTCGGGATGCTCATTTGGTTTTAATCTTCATCACTGATTCAGATGCTTCGGTCAGAAATTCTGACGGAACGTCGTTTGATCTTTCCTCTGGCGAGTTGCAGGAGTTCTTGCGAGCGGAGCTTGGCAAAGAATATCGCGATCAAGTGACCGCACTCGGTGTCTTGGCTCGAAGCTCGGATGCAGAAAAAGAACGTGATCCAGCGATTCGATATGCCAGCCGTGGACCGACAGAGCCTGTCAATATTCAAGGCTTCATTCGCGATCTCGGCGGTCGATACATGGGTCTTCGAGATAAAAACTATGGTGATGCGATGGCTGACCTTGGCCGCTATGTTCGAAGCCGAGCATTGGCGCGCCCACGAGTCGATTTAGAAGCGATCCCTGAGTGGGGAACAATCGAAGTGAAATTGAATGATCAGGTTCAGCCACTCGGTGAAGGATGGCTGTACGATGATCAGCGAAATAGCGTGATCATCGCTCAAGATCTTTCGGCAGTGAATGGTCCGATCGACATCAAGGTCAAGTTCACTCCTGTGACTGCGCAGAGCCTGCGTGCAGGACGGGTTAACAGGTAGCGCGAAGCCCGTTCCGAAAGAACTATGGTCTCACATTAACGAGCATCCAAAGCAGGCATCAATTGGTCTGCTTTTTTTCATGGCAGCTGTCGGCATTGGTACGCGTTCTGTGGCCGAATGCCGGCCAGTTTTATGCGGCGCGTTTCAAAAATGTAGGAGGTACCTTAATGGTGGGTTGACCGGGGTGCGGGTGGCAACCAAGACTTTAGGCTTGGCCCAAGGATGGTGCTGAATTGATCTTTGAGGATTGAAGATCTATGGCTTTGGCGCGGGTATGCGCCGATCGCATTTGGGGGGGCTTCGTGCGAATAAAGAAACTTGAAATCGTCGGCTTTAAATCATTTAAAGACCGAACGGTTATCCAATTTGATTCTGGCATCACTGGCATCGTCGGACCAAACGGTTGTGGAAAGTCCAATATCGTCGATGCGCTGATGTGGGCGATGGGCGAAATGTCGGCCAAGCATCTTCGCGGTGCTTCAATGGAAGATGTTATTTTTGCAGGTGCCGAGGGCTATGCGCCGATGGGCATGTGCGAAGTTTCTTTGACGCTCGAAAACGATGGCGGTCCATTTCCGGTCCAATACTTAAAACATTCAGAAGTTATGGTTACTCGTCGTCTTCACCGCGGTGGTGAGTCCGAGTATTTTATCAACAAGGAACCTTCCCGGCTTCGCGACATTCAAGAAATTTTCATGGACACGGGCGCGGGCGCTAAAGGCTTCTCGATCATCCAACAAAACGCGATCGGACAGCTTGTTACATCCAAGCCCGAAGATCGTCGCCATTTGATTGAAGAGGCAGCGGGAATAACAAAGTTCAAAGCGAGAAAGAGGGAATCTCAACGCAAACTTCTTTCTACCGAACAGAACTTAATTCGTTTGCACGACATCGTGAACGAACTAAAACGCCAGATCGATTCGCTTGAGCGTCAAGCTCAGCGCGCCGAGCGCTATCGTGGTCTAAAACGTGAAGCCGATGACCTCGATATGTGGATTTCCTCGCGTCAGTACCTAGAGCTTCGCGACAAATCGGAAGCTGCGGCAAAAGAGCTTGCAGAGGCGGAAGCATTAGAGGCCGCTGCCCAGGCAGAAGCCGGAACCCAAGAAGTTGAAGTTGAGACATTGAAGATTGCGGTCTCTGAAAAACAAATGGCTGTCGAAGATCTTGCACGCGAAGCCCAAGAACTTCAGCTGCAAGTTTCCTCAGCGGAATCGCAGATCCAGGAGCTTCGTTTTGAAATCGAAGCGGCACGTCGCAATAAAGAAATGACGGGCGGACTTTTAGAAGAGCATCAGGCTCGTCAGATCGCGCTATCAACTGAGCTTGAAAAACTAAAAACACAGCTCGCGATTGTTGCGGAAGAAGCGTCGAAATTCACGAACGAATACCAAGAGAAAAAGGTGCGTTGGGAAACAGCGGCTTCGCGCATCGACGAAGTTGATACCGAACTCACAGACAGTCGTCGTGAGTTTATCACTGTGACCCAAGGGGAAGCGCAAATTCAAGGCCGTGTGGCTGCACTGTCCGACGGAATTGCAGGCATCGAAGAACGCGAAACTGAGGCGCGCGCGATTCTGGAAGAGCTCCTAGGTAAAAAAGTCGAATTCGAAGCTCGACGAAAAAAAGTGTGGAACGAGCTCGAAAAAAATCGACAAGATCAGATGGATCTCGCAAAAGACGTCGAAAGCTTCCAAGGCAATCGCGCTCATTTGACGAAGCAAATTGCTGAACGTCGCGAGGAAGTCGAAACGTTCAAACAAGAACTTGCCGACGTAACAGGTAAACTTTACGGCCTCGAAAATCTCGCATCGAATTTTGAAGGCTTCGAAGCAGGCGTAAAGTCGGTGATGTTCTGGCAGAAACAAAAGCTAGAATCGCTTCCAGAATCAGACCGCGGCGAAGCGACTGAATTTCATCCGATCGCGGAGGTTGTGGAAGTTCCGGCAGAGTACGAACTTGCTATGGAGGCAGCGCTTGGGCCAAGGCTTCAAATGCTCTTGTCGCCAACGCCAGATTCCGCTGTCGGTGCAGTTAACTTCTTAAAAGAGCGAAAGTCAGGTCGATCAAGTTTCGTCGCGGGTGGACTGCAAGTTGTTGAATCGACTTCCGCAGAGCCAGATCGCACGCGCATTCGCGCGGTACTGTCAGACATTGTCCGCGCACCTGATAAATTCCAAGGGACAATTCGCCGACTTCTAAGAAATGTTGCTGTGGTCGATTCTATCTCGGATGCGGTTGAACTTCGTCACCAGGCGCCAGAGTGGACTTTCGTCACGTTGGAAGGCGACACCGTTACCGCTGACGGCGTGATTACTGGCGGAACAGCCGAATCGGCGGATAGCGGTCTTCTTCAACGCCGACGAGAAATCAAAGAATTCTCACAGAAAAAAGACGAGTGGAGCGGAAAGCTTGCATTGGCCCAAGTGGCGCTCAAGAAAATGGAAGAGAATCTTCGCGTTTTGACCGAAGAACTTGAGATGGTGGAAAAACGCTCGACAGAAAAAGAAATTCTTCTCGCTTCACTCAAAAAGGATCTCGAGCGCGCGGAACAAGAATTATCAAATTGCGAGCAGGCTATTTCGCGTCAAGATCGCGATGTTCATTCTCTGACGACGCAAGTGGAAACTCGCCGCAATGAACTGGATGAATTGCAGATGCGTCTGACGAATCTTCTTGAGCGCAAAGTCGTGCTTGAGTCGCGCATCGAGGTATTGACTCAGGATCTTGAATCCGCACGTGGTGGCGTTGGATCGCTTCAAGATGAAGTGGGCAAGCTTCAAACGCATTCCGCCACGAAAACGATGGAGCGCGATGGCTTAGAGCGCCAGGTCGAAATGCTTTCGAAGCAATTGAACGAAACGGAACAGCAGCTTTCAAGAATGTCGTTTGAAAGCGAGCGATCAAACGAATCGATCTCTTCGAACTCGGTTGTTTTGGAAGAACGAAAAATTCAGCTGGACGAAATGATTCGCCGACTTGAAGACGCGCGAAGCGAGGTCTCACGAGGCCGCGATGAGTTCGAGCAGATGAACAATCGCTACCTCGAAATTCAGCGCGGTCTGGCGTCTTATTTGTCAAATCGAAACCAGCTTCAGTCAAAAATGAACGATGCAAGGCTTACTAGCGAGCAGTGCCGTTTAAAAGAGGCTTATTTGATCGAACAAGTTCGCGAACGCTATATGCTTGAATTGTCCGAGGTAGCAGAGCGATATCGCGAACGAACCGCGACCAAAGAAGAGCTGAAAGATACCGAGTTGAAGCTGAAAGACCTTCGCGAGAAGCTTTCGAAAATTGGTGATGTGAATCTTTCGGCCATAGAAGAATACGACAAAGTAAAAGATCGGTACGAGTTTTTGTCGAAACAGCAGTCGGATTTAGTTGAGGCAAAAGAAATGCTCAAAAAAGTTATCGACCGCATCAACCGTGTTTGTGCGAAGCGCTTCAAAGAAACCTTCGACCAAGTGAACGAGCGCTTCACGAAGGTGTTTCCGGTTCTTTTTGGTGGCGGGGAAGCGCAATTGATTCTTGTTGAGGATCCGGAAAAAGGCGACATGGGCATCGACATCATTGCGAAACCTCCTGGTAAGAAGCTTCAGAACATGACGCTTCTTTCGGGTGGCGAAAAAGCGCTGACAGCTGTTTCTCTGATCTTCTCGATCTTCTTGGTTCGCCCATCTCCGTATTGCTTGTTGGATGAGGTTGATGCACCACTGGATGACGCCAACGTTTACCGTTTCAATGACTTGGTCAAAGAAATGGCAAAGCGGTCGCAAATCATCGTTGTTACCCACAACAAATTCACGATGGAAGTTGCAAGCCGACTTTACGGCGTGACCATGGAAGAGCGCGGCGTTTCGAAAATGGTTTCAGTCGATTTGAATAAGCAGTTTGATCAGGCTTAAAGCGCGGGGACTACTAGACAACGATTGCTGGCCTAGGTGCGAACTTTAGGTTAAACCGTCCGCAATGAATACAAGCGACGAGTCTTTTCCAATGGGCGGTTTAGGTATGTGGCTTTCGGGTGGCCTTTTCTTGCTCACCTTTGCCATTGGCATTGCTGTCTTTTTCTGGTTCCTTAAGGGCCAAAAGCTTGAAAAGCAGCAGAAACAGCTGGAGGAGTTCAAAGAATCCTCGGCCGACAAAGCCACAAAACTGGGCGTCGCGAAGCAAGATGGAGCTACAGAGAAAGTCGCTACAGAGAAAGTAGCTACAGAGAAATTAAAATTAGCTGGAATGCCGGAAGACGCGGATGCTCTGGTTACACGCGACGAAAAAAAACCATCAGAAAAAACGTCACCAGAAAAAACACCGGCCGAAAGAACACTTCCAGCGTCGTTGCCGACAGCGCTCGGGAAAACTCGGGCGTCGCTTTTCGGTCGTATTCAGTCGCTCTTTGGAGCTAAGCAAACGTTGTCTGTTTCCGAGCGCGAAGAACTAGAAGAAATCCTTTACACGGCAGATCTCGGACCAAAAACGGTGCAAGACCTGTTGGACCATGTTTTTGAAAAAGTAAAGGCTTCTGGCGAAACAGGCTTCGAAGCCGTCCGCAGGGAGTTACACACTAAAATAGGTGAGATTTTGACAGCGAAAGCTGTCGTGCAGTTAGCGGATGGAGATGATGGCGTTGAACGCCTTAATCTTTTTGCTGCCAAACCGGCGGTCTTAATGGTCGTTGGGGTCAACGGCGCCGGAAAAACTACGACTATCGGGAAGCTCGCGGCAAAGCTCGCCGGTCGCGGAAAAAGAGTTCTCGTTGCGGCGGGTGACACCTTCCGGGCGGCAGCGGGCGAGCAGCTGAAAACATGGACCGATCGCGCTGCGAGTCAGAATGGTTCCGGTGCTGATTCTAGTGGCACACTAGCGATGGTGGAAATTTTCGATCCGCCAGGTGTAAGCGAGCCAAGTGCAGTCGCCTATCAAGCGCTCGAGCGCGCGCGGGCGAGCGGCTTCGACATTGTTATCATAGATACTGCCGGTCGGCTTCACACGCAGAAAAACCTGATGGAAGAACTCAAAAAAATGAAACGGGTTCTGACTAAGCTCGATCCGACAGCACCCCATGAAACCCTTCTGGTTTTAGACGCCAACAGCGGCCAAAATGCTTTGATTCAGGCAAAAGAGTTCCACGGTGCCTTGGTGGTCGATGGCGTCGTACTGACTAAACTTGATGGTTCGGCAAAAGGTGGTGTTGCAGTCGGCATTACGAACGAAGTCGGTCTTCCGATTAAACTCATCGGTGTCGGCGAGAAAATCGGCGATCTTCGGCCGTTTGAAGCTACTCGGTTTGTCGACTCGATCTTGACCTAAAGTGCCAGCTCACTGTTGCGGTGCAGAAAGCCGGTCGAACAAGTCGAGATCACTCGTCTTTTCAGAAAATTGAGAATAGCATCATCTCGATGGCTGGACTAAGCTCGACGCCAAAAACAAGTTCCCGAGACATGCAGGCACCGGAAGGTTCCGGAGTACAACCATCTGTGCAACAAGCTGGAAGGCTTGAGCGCTCAGGTGGGGTGGCGAAAGCCGTGGCATCGAAATGGAATTTGAAAAGTGATTTGAAAACCGAAAACACTGTCGCTGATCGTACACATGCATCGGCGGGTGGATCTGTTAATAGAAACGGTAAAGTAGACGGTAAAAAATCTGGCAGTCGAGCGGCTCCTGGTACTGAAGTGGCGCGACCAACCGGTCAAGGCTCGCAGCAAGTTTCAATTGCGGGCGTGCCCCTTCGGCTAAAGTCTTCACACGACGAAGAAACAGTGAACGAACTCGTGCGCATGGTGGATGAGAAAATCCGCCAGGCCCTGCCTCTGACGAAAACGGGTTCGATTCAAAATGCCTCAATCTTGGCCGCATTGAATATGGCCGAGGAGTTGCTGCTCCTGAAACGACACGCGCGAGAGCTCGTCGATCGTCTCGAAGCCCGCACCTTGCGTG
The DNA here is from genome assembly GCA_017302795.1 of Deltaproteobacteria bacterium. Classification (GTDB taxonomy): domain Bacteria; phylum Bdellovibrionota; class Bdellovibrionia; order Bdellovibrionales; family JAMPXM01. Next base: position 52,417 of record JAFLCB010000015.1, read on the forward strand.
TGATAGAAGACCTGGAGAAGTCTGGCCCAACAGCGTAGCAGACGCTTGGTGGGAGACTTATAAGTGATTGATTCGAAATTTCCCTCTCGGGAAAAAATTAACTGGCGTACCGAGCTAAAGGCTCGTTTGCTTGCTGCAGGTCGCGATGAAGAGTCGGGCCGTGAAGCGGCGGAAGGTCGCATCCTTCAGCTCCTTCAGCAGTGGCTGATTTCCCGTTCGGGGCTTTGGCTCAGTTTCCGAGGCTTTTCATTTGAGCCGCGGTTGTCGTTAGGGGGCCTTCAAGCAGCGCGCTCGCCTGCGGTTAATAGCTTCGGATACTCATTTGGTTGTTCGTTTGCTTACCCAAAAATTCTTCCGGACCAGACGCTGTCGTTTTATCGATGGACTGGCGCGGGCCCGGTTGCTTCCGGTGCCTGGGAAACGAATCGGTTCGGAATCCCGGAACCGGAAATTAAGAGTGCTCAACCGGAGTGGGCCCATGTCGAGGCGAAAGATCCTGTTGTCGGAGCGCTGATTCCAGCCCTCGGTTTTGACCGACAGCTTTTTCGGCTCGGTCGCGGGCGTGGATTTTACGATCGTTTTCTTGCCTCGTTTGACGAGCAAAGAAAACAAATGGGTGAAAATCCCATCTACAAATTAGGAATTGGATTTTCCGAACAGCTCGTCGATGAGCTGCCGCTGGATGACCATGATGTGAAGCTAGATGCTGTGCTGACGGATCGAGAAATGATCGTCGGATGTACAGGGGTTAGCTACGCCGATTGAAGGGTGATTGAAATGAATGATGTGGTATTGACGATAGTTGCGCTGGTTGCGGGGCTTGCGGTGGGGGCAATGACGATGCTCCTCTATCGCAACGCGATGGACATTAAAACGAAAAAGTCGGCTGCTGATGAGGCGGAACGTCTTGTGCAAAAGGCAAGGGCTGAGGCACAGCGAATTGACCGCGATGCAAAGACTCGAGCAAAAGATTTTGAGGCCCGCGCCCGGAAAACTGCGGAAACGGACATCCAAAAGCAAAAGGAAAAGCTGCAAAAAGAAGAGAAGTCTTTGGTCGATCGTGAGTCGCGCTTAGAAAAAGAAACGCAGACGAAAGACCAAGAGCTTCAGGCGAGGCTTCAAGAAATCTCGGGCCGCGATGAAAAAGTAAAAATCGCCGAGAAGAAATTAAACGATCTCGAACGCGAGGCAATGAATCAAGCCGAGGCGTTAAAAGAACGACTCGAGCAAGTTTCAAAACTGACTCAAGCTGAAGCCAAGAAAGAAATGATTGAAGCATTAACGGAAGAGGCCAAAATCGAGGCGGCCCGTAAGGCGCAAGAAATTGAAGACCGCGCGATGCAAGAAGCGGAAGAAAAAGCTCGTCGCACCATTGCCGTCGCGATTGCCCGTTACGCAAGCGAATTCACCGCCGAGCGGACAGTGACCGTCATCAATCTTCCGAACGAAGACATGAAGGGAAAAATCATTGGCCGTGAAGGTCGAAATATTCGCGCCCTCGAAGCCGCTTGCGGTGTAGATTTGATTGTCGATGAAACGCCGGAAGCCGTTGTGATTTCATCCTTCGATCCGGTTCGACGGGAAGTAGCAAAAAAAGCTTTAGAAAAACTGATGGAAGATGGCCGCGTGCATCCGGCACGAATCGAAGAGGTGATCGACAAGGTCAAAAAAGATCTTTTCAAGTCGATCAAAGAGGACGGCGAAAAGGCGGTTTTTGAGCTTGGCCTTCACGGATTACATCCGGAAATTACGAAAGTACTCGGTGGTTTAAAGTTCCGTCACACGTTGACACAAAATCTTCTTGAGCATTCTGTGGAAGTTGGATTTTTAGCTGGAATGATGGCAGCAGAGCTTGGTGAAGACGTGAAGCGTGCTCGTCGAGCCGGCCTCTTGCATGACATTGGAAAAGGTCTTGAGCACACGATCGAGGGCTCGCATGCGATCGTCGGTGCGGACTATGCCAAAAAGTATGGAGAACAAGATGCAGTCGTTCACGCGATTCGCGCGCATCACAACGAAGAAAAACCAAACACTGTTTTGGCGTTTATTGTTCAAGCAGCGAACATCATTTCTAACTCGCGGCCGGGTGCCCGCCGGCAGTCCATCGACGCTTACGTTCGCCGAATGGAGGATCTGGAATCGATTGGAAACTCGTTCGACGGAGTCATCCGAACGTTTGCAGTTCAGGCCGGAAAAGAAGTTCGCGTTCTGGTCGAAGCATCGCGTGTAACGGACGATCAGGCGCAAATGCTTTCCTATGATATCGCTCGAAAAATTGAACGTGAAATGAGTCACCCCGGCCAGGTACAAGTGACAGTGATTCGCGAAGTTCGTGTCGTCGAACATGCACGGTAGGAGCTTAGGGAAGTGATCAATTTAAAGCGTGCGACCCCAAACGAACAGCTATCTGTTTTGAAGCGTGGCCTCGTGGACATGATTTCAGAAGCGGATCTCTTAAAAAAGCTCGAGAAGTCTTACAAAACAGAAAAGCCTCTGCTTGTGAAGCTAGGTGCTGATCCCACTCGTCCGGATCTGCATCTGGGGCATTCAGTGGTCATCAATAAGCTAAAGCAGTTCCAGGATTTCGGTCATCAGGTGCAATTCCTGATTGGTGATTTCACTGGAATGATCGGTGATCCAAGCGGAAAAAATGAAGCAAGACCGCCACTGACTCGTGAAGAAGTGAATGCAAACTCCAAAACTTACGAAAAACAGATTTTTAAAATTCTTGACCCCGAAAAAACCAAGATCGTCCACAATTCGACTTGGATTGATAAGCTAACGCCTGTTGATTTTATTAAGATCACAGCACAGTACACGGTTGCGCGGATGCTAGAGCGAGATGACTTTTCAAAGCGCTACAAAGGTGGCGTTGCGATTGCGATTCATGAATTTCTTTACCCGCTAATGCAAGGCTACGATTCAGTCGCTTTGAAGTCGGATGTGGAGCTTGGTGGGACCGATCAGCTGTTCAACCTTTTGGTTGGACGCGATTTGCAAAAGGCTTACGGGTTGGAATCGCAGATCGTGATGACAACGCCGCTCTTAGAGGGGCTTGATGGCGTCAATAAGATGTCGAAGTCGCTCGATAACTACATTGGCTTTGATGACACTCCTCGCGATATGTTTGGCAAAACGATGCGTATATCGGACCTCTTAATGCTTCGGTATTACGAACTTTTGACGGATGTACCGCTGACTGAAATTTCTGCGATGAAGTCTGCTATGCAGGCGGGAAGCGTAAACCCGCGCGACTACAAAGTCAGTTTAGCAAAACAAATAGTTTCTAGGTTTCATGGCGAGGCCGCGGGTGTTGCCGCAGTTGAAGAGTTCGAGCGAATTTTCGTTAATAAGGGTCTGCCAGATGAAATGCCAGAAGCTCCGCTTGCGCTGACAGCGCTTTCGGGCGCTTGCGATGTTTCTTCGGTCCTCAAGGAATTGGGCCTCGTGGCGTCGACATCTGAAGCGCGACGCCTGATCGAAGGCGGCGGTCTAGAAATTGGCGGCGAAAAAATACGGGAACTAAAGCTCGATCTTGCGGCCAAGCTTTCTTTAAAAGTAGGGCAAGATGTCGTCGTCAAAGCTGGTAAGAAAAAGTTCCTCAAGCTCAAGGTGACATGACGTGAAAGTAAAGTTCGTTCCGCAAAATGTCGAATTTGAGATTAAGCCTGGGCAAAGTGTCATGCACCTTGCGGAAGATAACGGGATCTACGTGAAGTCTGTCTGCCGGGGAGTCCCGTCATGTGCTGAATGTCGCGTAAAAATCGTCGACGGTGAAAACAACGTATTTCCCCCGGCGGGCGAAGAGCTTTCTTTGATCGGTAGTGGTTGGTTTATCGATCGTCGCCGGCTTGCCTGTCAGCTTCAGTGTCTAGGTGATGTCACGGTCGATATGACAGAACAGCTCGCGAAACAATCAGGTCTGATCGGTGGAAGAAAGTCGAAAGCTGCAAAAGCGATTGGCGACCGCGTGGAAGATGAAACAGTCATTCGCGATTCTTCTGCTAGCCGCGACCGAGGCAGTGAAGATTCTAATGACCGAGATTCAGAAGGTTCGCAAGGGCCGCAGTCACCCCAGACGCAAAGTTCTGGCGGGCCACGGCCGATTATTTCTAATCCAACGGGTGGTGCAGGTGGCTCTCGGCCACAACCGCAATCAGTTGGCTCGCGGCCCCAGCCGCAACCTGGTAACTCGCGGCCCCAGCCGCAGGGCCCACAGCCAAACAGCGATGGTCTGCGGCCACAGCCGCAATCTGGTAACTCGCGGCCCCAGCCGCAGGGCCCACAGCCAAATGGCGATGGGCCGCGACCGCAAGGCGGCGGTGGGCGACGCCGTCGTTAGAAGCGGGGCATTCAACTACCAATTTTGTTTGTTGTAGGGATCGTCATCAAGACTACTTGAAGGCTTTCGTTTAGCTTTTTCTTTCACCAAGATCTCTGGAAGTGTTCCAGTTAATTCATAGTTTTTCAAAATCTTAGCGCGAAGCTCGGCCGGGATATTCATAGCCATGATACGGTCGATATCGCTGTGATCTTGGACCGAAGGGTCGTTGATTACGGCGATCACGTCGCGACCGTCTTGAGTTTGCGATACTTCAACGATTTGGCCTTGAAGGGATTCGACTTTTTGACTTTCAACCACTCCTTTTACATTCTCCGGCGAAGCTGTCTCCAAGTCGGTTTGCCGTTCAAGAATAGCAGCGCTGTTGTGTTTTACTGCGATATAAGTTTCTGTTTCTTTCACTGGTTGGGTCGGTCGCGCGGCAATGCCAGGGTGATTCATGGTCAATGATTCTGACGTCGTCAGTGATTTCAAAAGACCCATGGCTCCCATTGGTGCAAGTTCCGATTGGCGCTTCACTTCCGCTGGCGGCATGCCTGGTTTAAGTGATTTGATCTTGAGGGCTTCGACAGCGCTTGAGAGACCTCCAAATCCACCATTTCCTTTAGTGACTTCCTCGAGGGCAAATGCTGATAGTACGAGTCCAACGATGGCCAGCACAAAAAACATTCCGATTTTTTTGATTTGTCGCATGAATGCCCTCATGTTTACTGTGACAGTGGAGCTGCCAACGAGATTGCCAAATAATGCCTACATTCCCTTATCGGAAGAATTCTTTGGAATTTCTGAGTCATTATGAGACGGATGCGATTTTTTTAGAGCGCTTGAAGGAGTTTTAAATGACAGATGCTAGTGGTCGCCAAATCAAACTTGTGCTTCTTCGTCACGGCGAAAGTACTTGGAATCACGAAAACAGGTTTACGGGCTGGAAAGACGTTGGCCTATCAGAGACCGGAAAGAAAGAAGCCCTACGAGCGGGTCGAGTCCTTCGAGAGTCGGGGCTGGAATTTGATCGGGCTTTCACATCGGTTTTGAAGCGCGCGATCTTGACCTTAGAAACTGTCTTGCAGGAACTCGATTCTTCTTGGATTCCGGTTGAAAAAACCTGGCGCCTTAACGAGCGGCACTATGGCGCACTGACGGGCCTCAATAAGGCCGAAACCGCTGCGAAGCATGGCGAAGATCAGGTAAAAATTTGGCGCCGCAGTTATTCGACGCCTCCTCCGGCGATGGAAAAGAATTCGCCGGATCACCCTTCGCATGACCGAAAGTATAACGCGGTCCCCAGAGAGCAGCTTCCTGATTGCGAAGCCCTTAGCCACACCGTCGCGCGCGTACTTCCTTATTGGAGCGAACAGATCGCGCAATCATTAAAACAGGGTGAGCGAGTATTGATCTCGGCTCATGGAAATTCGATACGTGCTTTATTGAAGCATCTTGAAGGAATATCCGAAGAAGCTATTCTAGACCTCAATATACCAACTGCCGTTCCACTTGAGCTTACGCTAGATGGAAACTTGAAGTTCATTTCGAAACGCTATCTCGGAAATGCAGAAGAAATTGCGAATGCAGTACATGCCGTCGCCAATCAAGGGAAAGCGGGTAAGGTCTGATGTCACTCAATACGTCTCGACCACGACGAAACCGCAGCTCGGAATCTGTTCGATCGCTGGTTCGTGAAACTGTTTTAAGCCCAAGTAATTTCATACTTCCACTTTTTGTTTGCGAGGGAAAAGGGATTACAGATCCAATCGTTTCAATGCCGAACCAGGCACGTTTCTCGATCGATCGCCTCATAAAAAAGGCGAAAGAAGCGGCTGAACTAGGTATACCGGCAGTTGCGCTATTCCCGAAAATTTCCGATAGCCACAAGGATCGGTTGGCGAAGGAGTCGGCCAATCGCGACGGGCTTATTCCGCGCGCGGTTCGTGAATTAAAGTCAGCGCTTCCACAGTTGACGGTCATCACGGATGTCGCAATGGATCCGTACTCGACCGACGGTCACGATGGACTTGTTAAAAACGGTAAAATTTTGAACGACGAAACGCTTCCGATTTTAGCAGAAATGGCACTTTGCCAAGCGGAAGCAGGCGCCGATTGGATTGCACCAAGTGACATGATGGATGGCCGCGTGGGCTACATCCGTCGCGCGCTTGATAAAAACGGTTTTTCTGATCGAAGTATTTTGGCCTACACCGCAAAATACGCATCAGCATTTTACGGCCCTTTCCGGGACGCCTTGGATTCAGCGCCAAAATCAGGTGATAAAAAAACCTATCAGATGGATCCCGCGAATCGCCGGGAGGCACTTCGCGAAGCTCTTCTTGATGCGAAAGAGGGGGCCGATGTTCTGATGGTGAAGCCAGCCTTGGCCTATTTGGATGTAATCTCAGAACTCCGACGTCAAACGACGCTTCCGGTTGCGGCCTATCAGGTCAGCGGCGAGTACGCGATGATTCTAGGGGCGGGCGAGCGGGGATGGTTGGACGAAGAGGCGGCAATGATGGAGGCGCTGATCGGAATTAAGCGGGCAGGCGCCTCGATGATCCTATCGTACTACGCCACTAAGGCATGCCAGATTCTTCAACGTTAACAATGAATTAAGACTGGTTCCAAGATGGGTGAAACAGCGCCCATGGGCCGGCTAAAATTACATGCAACGCGTTATTTTACAAGGTCTTCGGGTGCCCCTGTCAGAGCGGCAGTCAGGTGCTTTTCACCCACGATATTGAATAGATGGCTGTAAATCGGGCACATATAAGAAGAATTTTGTCGTCAATTACAAAGGTGGCTACATCTGTGCTATAAGCACTCGTTCGACCACTTCGATTCAAGGAGAGCTACCTTTGAGCATCCACACCACTACTGACGTACAGTCTGATATTCAGCCAGACATTCATGCAACACCGGCCGTTCGCGGAAACGACGACCTTGGGTCTGATTTGAAATCAAAAGACCTGGAAAACTCACGTTTGGATGCTGCCGACCTCGATTCGGTCGATCTTGATTCTGACGATGAAGACGAAATGGGTAGCACTGGAGGCGCACGCGCTGCTTGGAGCGACGTTGACTCAGATCCGGCAGCTGACCTTCAAGACATGTTGAAAGCGCAGATGCTTGATAAAGCTCAAGACGGTAAGCGCCTTCTTGGTGATGAATCCGAAGAAGACGACCTCGATCTCGATATGATCGATGATATTTTGGCTTTGCCAGAAGATCAGTTCCCGCGCTTCACATTGGCGAAAAACAAGGCCCGCTTCTTACGAATGGTGTCTTGGTATAAGAACAAAAAAGAATGGCTCGAAGTTGCTCCGCTTTCAGGCGTGAGCAAACTATTCAAACAACAAACCAAAGAATTGGTTGGTATTCGCGCTTCGAAACTTGATTACGAAATGGAACTTGAAACGGGAACACTGACACCGTCGCAACGTTCTTATCGTCGTGACGAATTGAAGATGTGCAAAGTCCACGAAAAGATGGCTGTAAATTTGATCGCTCGTATGCAAGTCAAAATTAAATCAGGTCGTCGCTAGACCCAATAAGAAGGCGGCTTTGCTAAGGTCGCCTTCTTCTTTTCCGCATAGACATAGGAATAGTCCTAGGAATAGACCTAGACAATAGGCCGCTTACGATTCGGTGCTAAATGTCCGAAAAGTAACGGTGGTCCATCTCCCGCGCTCGGCATTTTGTTTTGAACGTTTATCGAATTTGAAATCTCAAGTTTCGTCGGCACGCATATTCTTCGCGTTTATCATGGGCCTATCCCTTTCCGCTTCGTCTTTGGGTCGTGCTTCAGAATGTCCATTAGAATATGACAATCTCTTTAGTGGCGCCAAAGCCTCCACTCGAGATCGCCTTGTAACCGCCTATTTGAATTCAAAGTTTTCTTCGCCTCAGCAAAACTTAAGGTGGATGTCGCTCGCAGAGCGATCAGGTCCTAGCGACCGAGTCCTATTTGGCGATATCGAGTTCTCGGTGCTTCAAAAAATAAACAATCTGACCAATGATAAAAATCTCGCAACCAGCATTACCAACAAGCACAAAGAACTGACTTTTGCTGCGTTGGCTGCGCTTCAGAAAAGGTATTCGAAGGACCTGACGGTCGAGATTTATTCCGACTTTAAATCCGCCCGCTTCGCGTTTGTTAAAAATAAAAACAACAAGAAATCGACGTCGAAGCTAATGAGTATGGCTCGAAAAGATCTTAGTAAAATATTTGATCAAGTGAACGATGAATTTGTGACCTTTTTGAATGCACGGGGTCTTAACGTGGACCAGGCCGCTGAAAGTTGGTTTCGGGGAGGGGTCGGCCCCACTGCGGACGAAGCTAATTTTGCGGCGCGTGCTTCGCGCGACTTAGGTGGCCCAAACATCCTCCGCGACATAGATGAAGGCGGGATCCAAGCGAATCTCAACGCCTACCGTTTGTGGGCGGAGTCGATGCGCACCGATGTTTTGTCGCCCGATCCTGCAATGGCTTCTTTGATTGAGGACGGGTTCGTGAAGGATGAAGTATTGGACATCTTAAAAAAAACACCAGTAGCGAAAGAAGCGATTAAGCGAATCAAAGCTAAGTACGGTGCCGATCTAAGTGAACAGCAAATTGAGCGCCTTTCCATTTATAACGAAATCATCGATAAGTTTAGTCCAGGTATTCACGTGGCCGAACGGCAAATAGCTTCGTTAGAGGCAGCTGATTTCGGCGGTCTTTCTGCAGACTTTTCGGGTCTCGGCGCAAAAAACCGAGGCGCGACGGCAAGGGCCATTGCGGAAGGAAAAACTCTGCGTGAGGCGATCGCTATCGCACGCAGAAACGAGCAAGAGGTAACTGCCAGGTTCAAAGAATCGACGGCTGCATTTAGCGAAATCATCAATCGGTACGTCGCAAAAAGTACATCGTCAGGCGACGATTTTGTGGGAATCGCAGGTGCATCGTTCTCTGAACAGACAAAGAAGAAATTGATATCTGAGGTTGCGACGCTTCCGGTGCCCTCGGCTCAGCGTCTTTCGTTTATTTCTGCTGGTGTAAATCCAACTCAAAGAAACTTAATTGCAGCGCACGGCGAGGCCATTGAAAAAGTACTCAGGATGGAACTTGAGGGTGTCGTTTCGCAGGAAAAGATGAAGGAATTAGTGTTTGGGATCGACATGAAGTCAGTGAGTGCCGGAGCAGGAGAGGTTTCACTCTTGATCGGAGAGGGAAAAAATCGAGTCTTTCAAGGGCAGATCGAGCGTCGATACAATCCGCATTCGAAAATGCGGTCAGACATTTTAACCAAAAGCCCGACACCGACAAAAGTTTGGCAAAATCTTACGTTCCTAGGTAATCCCAGACCGAAGATCGGCCAGTGCAGTATCCAGTGCTTTATTTTGAAAGTAATTGGCCGAAGTGGGCCATGCTTGATTTCACGTGGGTCATGACTGCTTCGCCCATTCGATCGAGGTTGTTTTCATAATTAACTTCGATCAATGGTATTTGGCTTATCATTCGGTGTGCATTGAAGTCATCTCCTGTGCGGTCGACCGCTTTGTGACCGATGAAGACTTTTTCACCTAAGAAAACTAGCTGATGATGAATCTCAAGCCGGTCCATGCGCTTTTGTGCTCGAAGATTTCTTAGCTGGTTAGGAATATTCGCCTCGGGATTCTGCTTCACTTCCTCTGCGAATTTCCCAACAGTCAGACGCACTAGGATCGAAACGTTGAAAAGCAGTTTCCACACCTCAGGTTTTTCATTGAGAAATTTCTCGGTCGGCGAGTTGGCCGATTGCTTTAGGCGATCTAGCGCCTGAGTGATTTCTTGTGTAGCGAGGTCCCATTTTTCTAAGGACACTTGTGCGTACTGAGGACGATGGCTGGCCTCCAAATTAGCTGAATGATCAAGACAAGCATCTGGTGCTAAGTCCGCACAGGCGTGCCTGGCGTACACGATTGAAAGGGTGTGCGAAACGATCGTCGCACCTAGGCGCTCGCGCGCTTCTTCGGACATCTGAAACCGCGGGCGGACCGCGCCACCGTTGAGCGGTTTGTTAAGATAAAATCCTTGGGCCGAAGCGAACGGCGTCATTGCAGTTATCGCGAATAATAGTAGAGAGGCGAATGAGGCCACTAACAGTCGCATGTGTGGGAACCTATTCAATGCAATCATATTGAGCTAGGGAGCAAGGCCGGCGCCAAGAAACACGGGGCCAGAGAGAAGCAATTGACTGATTCTGTATTCGATTTGGGCGAACGTCTTGTTTCGAGACAAGATCCCGGACTGTATTGAAAGTAGACAGTCGAAGCGAAACGCCCAACGAGATTCAACACTTGGCTGGCTGTCTCAAAGAGAGGAAATTTTTTCCTCTTTTCGGCTCAGTTTCTCAGATCGAAGCGCCGATAGGTATATTGTGAGGCGATTTTCGCCTCTGTAAGAGACGGATCGCGGCACAGAAAAAAGCCGCGGAACAGGAAACCGGAGGGTCTTTAAATGGTACGTTCGTCGTTTATCGTCGTTTCAGACGATCAGCTTCTGATTCAAAAAGCTCACCAATTTGGAATGGTGAACAATGTGACTGTAAAGGTCATGACGCCAGGAGAGTGGGAAGCGTCACAAAAAACTTCGGGAGAAGTGCCAAGTCTTGTTCCCGGAACTGGACAGACAGAGTCGTCGGGTATGGCGAAGGTTCTTCCATTTCCTGGTACACCAGGTTTCACATCGTCGGACGCACGCCGGAGTGTTTCGACCATCGATCAACTTGAGAGCGTTGCAATTGAAAGTGCGATCACAGCTTTCAAAGGCAATCTCACCGAGGCTGCAAAAGCCCTTGGTATTGGTCGCGCGACTTTGTATCGAAAGGTGAAGGCTTATAACCTTGACCCTTCAATGGCTCGTAAGAAAAAGGCCGCTTAAAGAATTCCTGTTCTGAGGTCGGCTTATGAGGTTCAAAAGTGAAACTTAAAGCCGCGCTGAAAGTGACGACACTCGAAAGAGTTTCGTCACTTTTGTTTTTTCTGGGCCTACTGGCGGTCATGTCGGTGACATTCGGACTTTCGTTTTCGTTGATCGAGTATGCGGGTTTAAGAAAAGCCCATCGCGATGTCTGCCTCAGGCTTCGCACAGACTATGTGAAAAAAAATGATCCGCGAGTTCGGGACTTTGTAAAAACCTGCCTCGATGAAGCAGAAAAAGATGTAGCACGTGCGCTGTCAGATCGCTTTGCTTACGATCCAAGACGAGCTCTTATTGAAATTTTAAACCAACGCCTCAGTGCACTCAGGGTTTCGCATCTCAATGCGTTTGCGCCGGATGAAACGGTGGCTTTGTGGACAGGTGAGGCGGTCGACACGGGTGTGCGCGGTCGATTAGTGGATGGCGAAATCATTGTCACAAGAACTCTTCCTCGTTCGCCTGCAGATCTCGCTGGGATTCATCCCGGCGATCTCGTAATAGCGGTAGACGGAATTCCGATTCAGGACCCAGAAGATCTCCGCCGCGTAAGTGGTTTTTGGGAAATTCTTCGGCCGGATGAAACGCGGGTGAATCTTCCAGTGAAAGCCGAAGTGGTTCAGGAAAATCTCGAGCCCTACTGGGTTGAAAAACAAGAGCGAGCCGGTGTTCGAATTCTTAAAATTCCCTCTTTCCTAGCACAAGCGATTGAAAGCGATCGGTGGCGCAGGATTGCCGACGAGATTTCTGAATTACAGACTCGCGGGGATCGACTTGTCGTCGATGTTCGTGGCAATGCGGGAGGAAGTTTTCCTGCGATGCTTCGAGTACTTGGCTCGGTCAGTTGCCGAAAGGATCTGGTCGGTTGGATTTACCGAGATGAACCGCCAGGCGAAGCGTGGCGCCAAAGTGAAATTGCAAAGCTTCAAATGAAAAACAATGTCGCAGCGGAACCACAATTAGAGCAATTGGAATCGGACGGTGCGATTTCGTTGATCCCTTTTCAAGAGAAAAACTGCTTCGACGGTCCGCTGGTTGTCTTAATTGATCAGGGCACGGGGTCGGTTTCGGAAATTTTCGCTCAAGCGATCAAAGAACGGCCGAGATCTTTTGTGATGGGCTGGCGAAGCGCCGGGCATGTCGTCATGGCCAGGTGGTTTCAGATCGCAGGACTTAGCTCGGACTACACGATTTCAATTCCCGTAGCTCTTTACCGCTCGGCCAAGGGCCAGGAGCTTGAGGGGGTTGGTGTTTCTCCCGATCAGATTCTAACGGATGACCTCAAGCGATGGAGATCACCGCGCGATCCTTGGATTGAAGAGGCGACAAGAACTCTAAGAGTTGTATCGAAATGAGACGATCCAAAGAGTGCGCTGTCGATGAACTAGTCGCGTGTCGAGCGAAACAGGGCATTTGTGTTCCAGCGGTGATGGCATGAGGCATGGGCTTCATTAAAACGGTGCTGTAAGTGCCTCATCTCGGAACATCGGTTGCACTGAACTAGTCTGTCACAAGTTTTTTTAAGGGTACGGGATACAATGATCTCGAGGAGGCTTCGATGGAGTCCAACGGTCGAAATGATGGAAATGGCGGCGGAAAAGATGACAAAGCACCACGCAAGGTCATCGACATTTCAGAGCGATTGCCAAACCGCAATCCAATGGACAAGTTGAAGTCATTGAAAGTTCGCTTGGATCTTGAGCAAGCGAAAGTGGCAATCCCGGTGTCATTGTTGTCGATTTTAACTGTCGTGACTTTGGCAAACTCGAAGCTTTTGACAAGCCCGGAAGTCATTCAGTCGCAAGAACTTGCATCAGAAGGTACCCTGATTAAACCTTCGCGCGGAATCGCTTCGGTGCCAACGGGAACTTCGGAGAACGAAGACCAATTGGTAAAAGAAATGGCTGGTAAAACGTTAAGTGAAATTTCCGCCGTTGGACGAAAGCCGTCGGCATTGGAAAAACTGACGATTGAAACTTTGGAAGGTAAATACGCTGTTCGAATGAACGATGCGCAGAAGATTTCCGAAATCCAGATTTCTGAATCTCAGCAGAATGAGGCGATTAAATTCGAGGCGAACTTCCTAGAATCCAACCGCCAGTGGATGCCTGTTACATTTGATAAAAGTGTTCGGGTGAAAAACGACGATTCGACCAGTGGATCAAAGCAAATGTACCACCTCGTGAACAAGCTCTCGATGCCGGTCGCCAAAGTTGATGTCTCGCTCGATTCTGACGGCCGATTGCTGTCGCTGAAAGTGTTCCCAACGACGGTCGCTCAGGCGAAGTAAGCGGACTCGACGAAAGTCGGCAACAGTCGACCCGTTTGACCGGTAAACTCTAAGTTTACATTCGGAAAGCCAGGTTAAAAACCTGGCTTTTCTATGACCAAATTTGGGTGCCAATCGCCGCCTTTTTTACTCTCGAAGCGCTATGAAAATTCCGATAAAACCCCATGGTTATCAATGACCCGTTCGAGAAGCCGAAATCCTCGGAATCTTCTGAATCTTTGGATCAGCGAGGTATAACTCATTCGGCTCTTCCGTTAGATCGCATGGCGTCCCATGTGGCCGATCTTGTGTTACTTGCTCCAGTGATGGCACTTGCGATGGCACCCTTTCGAAGGGTCGTTACCGAAGCTCGTCTGCTTGACCGAATGGTCGAATCTGACATCGCGATCGTGCAAAGCCTTTTTGCGGCGATTTTTGTCGGAGTGATTTGGGAGGCGGCCTTTGTTTCTTTTTGGGGAACAACGCCGGGCCGGGCGATTTTCGGTCTTCGCATCGTGGATGTCTGGACCGGCGAAAAGCCCCGTCCGTTCCATGCGCTTCTTCGCGCGCTCGCGTGGTGGGGAAGTGTGCTTGTCTTTGGTGCACCGTTCTTTGGTGTGTTCAGTAACTTAAAGCGCAGGCCAATTCACGACCGCGTGGCTGACACCGAAGTTCGTTCTGTGAATACTCGTCGACAATCTGCACCTCCCAAAATGAGTGAGCTCGCTTTTGGATCTTTACTTACGACGGCCACATTGTTTTTTGCTTCGCTGGTGTTGACGACACAGGTGATGGTGATTCGCGAACACGCCGATCAGGCGACTGCGGCAGCGGAACCAAAACTTTGCGGCGAAGTGACGGTGGCGCAAGAAGATTGGGAGAAACAAGAGCGCGTGCCGCTTCGGATCGCAGTGGCTTTAAGTTTAACTGCGGCAGGATTTGTTGATTCCGCGTGCTTAGAGACCGAGGCGGACTATGCGCTTTGGAATAACAATGGTCGAATGCTTGGGTATCTTGCAAAAGGACTTTCCCGTTTCACTCACGATCCAGAAGATTCGGAAAAATATTTTTCGAAAGTTTGTGACCTGGAGCCAGATTCAGATGCTTGCCGGTTAGTAGGCTGGTACCGAGACCTGGCGGACGCAAAAGAAGCTGACAGCGAAGACGAAGGTCAGCTTGCGGAAAAAGTTGAGGCGTTGGCGCGTCGAATGATTGCGCAAGGGTCCCGAGTCGCGCGATCCGGGTCAGAGGCGCCCGACTGGTACCGGCTAATTGTCTTGAAGGAACTTTTCTTACAAAAGGCCGATCCAGAACTTACCTTGAAACTCACTTTGGATTCTGGCCGTCACTTGGCCATCGGGGCGAAGCTTGTCGAGTACCGCGCGCGTGCACTTTGGCGAATGGGACAGAAACAAGAAGCAAAATCAACTGTGTTCGCTTCCGCCGACGCACTTCCTCGCAGAAGTCGCGTCGTTTTAACCTCTTGGCTTTGCAGTCGTGAACTTTATGAATCGTCTTGTTCGCAGGATGCGTTTCGCGCATGTGCGATGATGGAAGGTGCAGCTGATGAAGCCAATGGCGATTTCGCAGTACCGTCGTTTTTGGTAGCGAGTGCGAGACATGCGGAATGTCGGATCGGAAAAGGGCGCGGCACCTCAAACCTTTTGGCTTCGCTTTCAAAACACGTGGTCGAAGAACGCGGCCGAGATCTTTTCGAATCTATACGACTGCTTCGTTCGAGTGAGCGACAAAAGGGAATGGAGCTTTTAAGAAAAATTGCAGCGAGCGACGAGCAAGATGAAGATCTCTTTGTGACAGAAGCCAATATTCGATTGATCGAAGAGTTATCTAAATCGCCTGCGAAAGATAAAAACGCGGCAAAAGAGCTTCTCGATCTTCGCGAGCGATGGTTCACATCGCGCGATGCTAAGCGCTATGCCGATTGGGGCCGAGCTCTTTTCGAAGCGCTCGCAAATCGCGGTGAATGGAATAAAGCCGCAGAGGTCGGAATTCTTTTAGGTTCTGACTTTGAATTCGACCGTGGGCTTCAAAATCGAATTGCGGTAGCCGCTTGGAAAGCTGGGAAACTGAAACTTGCCGCCGAGCTTTTGGACTCCGTCGAAAAGACGAGGTTTCCGGCAAGTCTTGAAGATAAAGATTCAGAAGTCATTCAGGCCATTCGTCGCTCTGGCAGGCGTAAATGATATTTCCGCTACTGCGTGGTCTTTTGTGGTTTCACCGCGCACCGATCACTTGGATGATGGTCGCCTTGAATGTCGGAATGTTCGCGTTGACTTTCCCTGCGTATATCGCCGCCGACCAAGCGATCGCCGATCTACTTGATGACGATGCGTTCATTACGACCAATGGGCTTTTGTTTGCAGCGACAATGGATGTCTCGAAAGAGCCGGAAAGTGTTCGCCTTCTTACGAAGCGAACGCTGGAAGGAAATGAAGACGCGCAACAGCTTTTAGGGCAATTGGCGTTTCGTCGTGCGGACTTTATGGCAAAAATGAAAGCCGAAACTGCGGCCAAATTACCAGGTGATCTCGTTTTGATTGAAGCTTGGCAGAAGTCAGTAAAAAGATTATGGGCCATTCAAAAAGTTCACCCGTCGTACCGAATGGGTTTAAGTAAGGGCAATTCCAATTTACTGCGTTGGTTCACTTATCAGATCACTCACTCAGGTGCGGTCCACCTCTTTTGGAATATGCTTTTTTTACTTTTGTTTGGCACCTTCATCGAACACACACGCGGATCTAAAGCGATGGCTGCGACCGTATGGGCCGGTGGTTTCGGCGGAGCGATTGCGTTTGTTTTGTTGTCGGGCCTTACGGCTTCGCCGATGGTTGGTGCAAGTGCGGCGGTTTCAAGTTTGATTGCCATGGCGGCGAGTGACACCAAACGCAGACTTCCATTTGTGTATTGGCTTTTGCCATTTCGCGGTTACTACGGCGTTGCTTGGCTTCCTGCGTGGGTCCTAATTCCAGGTTTCGTGCTTCCAGACCTTAGCGGCTGGATGGCGTCGCAACCAGGACTGTCGGGTGTCGCGTACACCGCCCACATTGGTGGCGCAGCGGTCGGCTTTGCGCTTGGCTTTTTCTTTAAAGCGCAACCTGAAGCCTTTCACGAGCTCGCCCAAGGCGTTACCGGCACCGCCGCCTCTTCCACCAAGTTTGCCGCTTAGTGACGCTAATGCAAAAACATCGGTAAGCCTTAGTCTGTAGATTGAAACGTCGCGATTTCAAAGAAATCGCATCCAGAGTTTCAATTTTCGTCTGTGATCGTTTCCCGGTATTTTAGCTCGTCGTCTAAGACATGCCCGGCTCAAACGCGCTGGCTTCTGGAAGCATGGATTTCTTGGCGAATCACATATTGCTTCCTGTTATTCAAAATTCTTCTTTTGAAGGGTCAAAAAAGGATCGATGTAGTTGGTAGCAAAACCTCCGGCTGGTCAGAGGTCGCGGAGCTTCCTTCGCATATCCGCAGTTATGTGAGCAAATTTGAAGGTGACCTGACAGATCAAGAATACAACAGCCAGGAATTTGCATATCGGGTTCATTTTGTTTCGAAGACAGCAAATCATAAAGGGCAAGCTGACCAAGTAATAGAGTTCGTGAAAGCCAATTCGCCGCTAGCGTCAGAGGTAAACAGATCGTATGCGGTTATCAAAGAGACTGAGCGCCCCAAACTTCGGCCGTCGGATATTGTAAAACAGATGACGAACGAGGGATTTCCAAAATTCCGAACTCACGAACACACGGTGTTGTGGAAAGATATGGATGCAAAGAACCTTTCTAAAGGCTACGGAGTCCAGGTTTCCAACGCTTGGTATTGGTATGAGTCGTGGATGGAAGTTGTCCGAACACACTGCAACGAAAATAGGGCTCGGTATGCCTGACGCATGCGCTTTCGTCTATTCAAAAGGATTCACAATCTCCTTCGTTGCTTTCTCTGCAGCGGCTTCTCCATGCAGCCTCTTCGTATCAAAAACGTTTCCGTGGCCAAGAATGTGTTGAAGCTCTCGTATTTCGCCGCCGTGCCAGGCGAGTCGAATACAAATGTGCACTACACGCATCTTGGTAACGAGGACCGAATATTCACGGCCAGACTTTCTAAAGGTGCGGCACAAGAAGAGTCGCTTTATATTGATGGCGCAGGAATAGACGACCACCTGTTTGAGATTTCATCTGACACAGGTGTAAAGCGGTATGTGACAGATCATCTTGGCTCAGTGATCAACAGCCAAGCAGCTGGCGGTAAATCGGTGTATGGTGTTTTCGGAGAGAATCTAGGTACCGTTCCTTCGACGACGACGCTTTCTGAACCTGTAACTTATGGATTTACGGGTCGAGAACTTGATGTGGAGACCGGACTTTACTATTACCGCGCACGTTCATACGATCCTCAATCGGCGAGATTTTTGACTAAAGATCCGATCGGGCCAGAGCGGGGTGGAGATGTTCATCCGTACAGGTATGTGATGAACGATCCTGTCAATCGGGTTGATCCAATGGGTACAGACTCTTGGTTGGTTTGGCAGATGGGACATTTTGCTGTTGGGATCGATGATCCCAATAATCGGGGAGGCGTATTGCTCTATCAATACGAGCCCGCATCTCAAAACTTGAGTGAACGCCTGCAGGGTGTGTTTGGCGCAATTCCAGCGACGGCTTTTGTCGAGACTTACGCTCCTGGTGAAAGTTACTCGGGTTTCCGTGTCCCCTTTTCGACAGTTGAGAGAACTCACGCAGGAGATGTCCAACAGATCCAACAGTTAAATCAGAATGTTGATGCTGTTAATCGGGGCGACATTAAGTACAATCTTATGAGGACAAGCGACGGATTCCATTGTTTAGACTTTTCTGCGGCAGGACGTTAACAAATGAAATATGGACCCAAGATTTTGAAGGTTTTGATTAGCGCAAGTGTTGCTCTCGTCTGGCTTGGGATAGCTATGAACATATTTGGCTACCAGATCAACGAACTCCATTACTTCAGTGGGATTTTTATCTTCGTTCTAGTAGAAAGCGCGTGGGAACGATTGCAACCTCGCTTTGAATATGCGATCTGCGCTGCGGTGGTTGTCCTGTCGCTGTTAGTATACCCGCTGCTAACTGATGGACCACGACGCGAGCGTCGCGCGGATCGGGAGTTGATCCAGAAAATGGCGGTCGAGAAGGCGTCAGCGGTCGAAAACAATTCGTCGCCAGATGCGAAGTAATTTGAAGACCGCATGGTTTGGCGCGGCGTCGCTAATCAATTCTGTAGGTTTGGTAATGTTAGTCCTAGTTCTCCTGGAGCTGCAGCCTGGAGTGATTAAGCACCGAAGCGCGTGTTCCCCGTCGCGCAAAGCGCGACAACAATAACACGCGCTTCGCTTTGGTATTCTTTCCTGTAGGGCTAGGCCTTGCGCAGGCGCGAGGCGCCGAAGCCTGTAAGCACAGAGGATTGAAACGCCGCGATTTCTAACAGTTCGATTCTCGGGAATTTCCCAATTTTGTGTTGTAATCCCAAAAGGCGTTTGGTTTAACGGTTTCAAATGGCAAAAGGTAAAATTCAGCTATTGAGAGTTCCATTGGCGAAAATTGAAAGGCCAAAGGTTTTTCATCTTAAAATCACGCTTTTACAGACTCATCCCGTCGTTTGGCGAACGGTACTTGTCCATGATTTCGTAGAGCTCGCTGAGCTGAGCGATCTCATTCAGTTGGTGATGGGTTGGGACGGAGCTCATCTATATGAGTTTTGTTTCAAAGAAAAGAAGTTCGGCGCTCCTGAGTTTTCTGAAGAACTGGGTTCCGATGACGCTAAAGGCGTGACGCTAAAGATGGCTCTCGGGTCAGATTCCAGTTTTTCCTACATTTACGACATGGGGGACTGCTGGGAGCACCGAATTGAAGTTGTAGAGACATTAGAGCACGACAAACGAATCGACTATCCGGTTTGCATTGGTGGTGAAAATGCCTGTCCGCCGGAGGACTGCGGAGGCCCTGCTGCCTACAAAGAGCTTAAGAAAATTCTTAGTGGAAAAGATTCGAAAAAGAAAGATAACGCACTTGTATTTGTCGGTGGGTACTTTAATCCGACGACCTTTGATCCAAACTTCGTGAACCGACATTTTCTTTGGGCAGAGCCAGAGGATTGGGAAGAGTAACTTCATCCATCACACGCGCAGCCGACCCCTTTGGTGCAGGTCTTGTAGCGCGAGATACAGGAGTCCCCGCAGGCTTTGCCTTTCGTGCAGACTTTGCAGCACGAATAGGAAGTTTTTGGCGTTGATTTGAACACTTCGGATTCCATAGCTGGGTTGAGATCGGAGCTTGAATATTGAAGCATGCTTTCAATCTGTTGATCTTGGGAGCCGTCAAACGCGAAAGACTCTGTTGGTTGAAACAGAATGGCTATCGTGAATATCAAGAGAGTTAGGATTGATTTCATTTTTCTCCTCTTGCGATCTACTTAGTTGGGCTAGTTACGAAAAGCGTTTACAGGACCAGGACTCAAGTCTGTTGAAGAATTGAGTCACGGACTCTCTCGTTCGAGAATTTTGTTACCACACAAAAACTCAAATGAAGAAAGAAGAGTCCGAT